>CAZDAY010000015.1:0-15076 GCA_964503435.1 uncultured Treponema sp. | reverse complement strand
CTTATTACTTAAATGAAAAAAAAATTTTTAAAAAATGTTTTGATTTTATGTTTGCTTGCTTTTCTTTTTTGCGGAACTGGCTGTGCCAAAAATTCACTGAATGAAAGATATAAAAATGATGCTTATTACTATTTGGGTTTAAAGGCACTTCAAAATAAAGATGAAAGTTCTGCGGAAAGATATTTTCGTACTGCAATCAGAAAAGCGTCTTCGTTAATAAAACGTCATTCAATGGAAAAATATGCGGAACTTGGTTCAGTACAAAATAGGATTGACAGAAAACTTGCACTTTACAAAGCATTTCCTTGCGAAGAAACTTTAAAACTTATTTGCAAAGAATTTTATGAGCAAAAAGAATATTCAAGAATCATTAATTTAACGCAAAATTTAAATCTTCAAACAGCCGACAATGAGCTTGTTTTTTACAGAATCGACTCGCTTTACAAAAAAAATAATTCAAAATTTGAAAATGAATTTTTTACCTGGTGCACTAAGCGTCCGTTTTTGGCAGAACATTACAAAATGTATTGTATTCTTCCAGAATGTGATGAAATTATTGAATTTAGAACTTTGGTTTACAATCGCAATTATGATGCAGCAGTGCAAAAAGTAAGGAAAATTTTAGAAAATCCGCAAAATCACTTAAGCCAAATTTTAAGTGATGCAGGAAAATCTTTTTTGTACAGTTCAAATGATTTTTTAAATTCTGCATTTTATCTGGAGCAAATTTCACAAAATCTTGAGGATGAAGGAAAATTTTACACTTATTTTTACGCCGGACGTTGTTTTGACAAATCAAATTCTTATCGCACAAGAGCATTAAGAAATTTTTCGTTAGCAATGGAATATGCTCCTTTGCCAGAAAATTATGATAATGCGCTTTGGTATTATTTAAATACAAGTTTAAAAAATTCAATCAGCTCAACAATAATCGCTTTGGAAAAATATGGCGCAACCTGGAATAATCCATATTATTTTGATGATTTTTTTGAAACTTTATCAGTCAGATTGCTTTCCCAGCATATGTTTGCGGAATTTTATCAAACTGCAAAACTTATTAAAAATTTTGCAAGTAAGGAAATGACGGCGAAATATTCTTACATAAGTGCACGCTTAATTCAGGAAAATTTTATTAAACTTGAAAAAGATAACATTGAATCAGAAATTAAGGATTTGTTTACACAGGCACTTTCCAGCGATACAGATATGTATTATCGTTTGCTTTCTGGTCATAAACTCGGTTTAAATAATCAGGAAATTACAAAAGTAATTCAGAATTTTGGAAAACGAACACAAATCCAGGTAAATGAAGAAGCGGAAAAATTGCTTTTAGGTTATGCGGATTTTGGTTTACCGCAATTTATTTACGAAGACTGGCAGCGTTACAGCGAGCAAATTGGAATTGACTGCGTTCAAAAAATTTCGCTTTACTTACAAAGATGTGGAAATGAAAAAAATAATTATTTTACGCAGAGTTTGAGAATTGCATCCAGAAAGGCGAATTATCCGGAAGAAATGCTTTATCCGCAGTTTTTTGATTTGGTTTATCCTCAGAATTTTAAAAATTATGTAAGTGAAAATTGTGCTTTGTTCAATTTGAATGAATATATTTTGTACGCTCTAATCAGAAGTGAAAGTTTTTTTAATCCACAGGTTGCAAGTAGTGCTGGAGCGATTGGTTTAACTCAGCTTATGGAAGGAACTGCTGCGGATGTTGCTCGTAAACTTAAAATTCCAAATTATGATTTGCGAGATTCTGCTACAAACATAAAATTTGGTGCGTATTATCTTGAAGAAATGAAAAGGCGTCTTGATGATTCAGTAATTCTTGCGGTTTTTGCTTACAATGGTGGAATTACGCGTGTTAGGCAGTGGGTTAAAAGTGCAAATCTTGAATTTGGAACTAAAAATTTGCCAAAAGATTTGTTTTTAGAATCACTTCCGTTTGAAGAAACCAGAGAGTATGGAAGAAAAATTCTTGCCGCAAGTGCAATGTACGCTTATCTTTATTACGATTTACCAATTTCGCAGGTTATAGAAGAAATTTTGCAATAAGATTATAATCTTGCAGAGGTTAAAAAAATGACTGATCCATTTGAAAATTTACTTCCGCAAGTTATGCATTTTGCAAATCTAAATGGTGGACAATTTGTTCTTCTGATTGGCATCGTAATGTTTTTTGGCGCTATTGGTGGCAGACTTTTTCAGAAGTTAAAAATTCCGCAAGTTGTTGGATACATTGTTATTGGAATTTTGATTGGTGCGTCTGGATTACAGATTTTGCGTCCGGAAACTATTGCTGCATTAAATCCTGTAAACACAATTTCGCTTTCGTTGATTGGATTTCTGGTTGGCGCTGAACTTAAAATTGATGTAATAAAAAAATATGGTAAACAGTTTATTAGCATTTTGATTGGCGAGTCGATTACGCCTTTTTTTGTAGTTGGTGCTTTAATATTTCTTGTAGTTTATTTTTTTACAAGAGATGTGAAAAACGCACTTGCATTTGCTTTGATTTTGGGTGCAATTTGTTCGGCTACGGCTCCGGCTGCAACAACTGATGTTCTTAAAGAATATAAAACTCGCGGTCCCTTAACAACAACTGTTTTAGGAATTGTCGCAATGGATGATGCAGTTGCACTTATTTTGTATGCAATCGCATCAACAATAGTTTCTCCACTTTTAGGCGGACAGGCAGTTTCTTTTGGCACTCAAATTTTAAATATTGCCGTTGATATTTTTGGTTCAATTATCGTAGGAAGTATTTTTGGTTTTATAATATCTTTTGTAATAAAAAATGTTATGCAGGACGAAGGCAGAGTTTTGTCTTTTGGGCTTGGCGGGCTTTTCTTGTGCACAGGCGTTTGTTCTGTTTTAAATCTCGACACGATTTTGGCTTCAATGTCTATTGGATTTTTTATGGTGAATTTTGCTCCGTCAAAAACGCGACCAATTTTTAAGTTGGTTGATAAATTTACGCCTCCAATTTATGTTTTATTTTTTGTTCTAGTTGGCGCAAAACTTAATATTTGGGTTGTAACTCCAATTTTGCTGGTTATAGCTTTAGTTTATGTTATTGGAAGAACGCTCGGTAAGTCGATTGGTGCAAAACTTGGTGCTAAACTTTCGCGCGCTCCAAAAACTGTTGAAAAATATCTTCCATGGTGCCTTTTGAGTCAGGCTGGAGTTGCCATTGGTTTAAGTATTGCTGCAAGTAATGATTTTGCTGACAGCATTGGTCCACAAATAATTTTGATTATTACCGCAACAACTTTTATTGTTCAACTTTTGGGTCCGGTTTGCGTTCGGCATGGCGTTGTAAAGGCAGGTGAGGCTGGTCTTGATATTACCGAAGATGATATTTTAAAATCTACAAAGGTAAAAGATGTAACTTGGGGCAACGAAAAAGATTGTTCGCTGGAAAGTGTGGCGATTGTAAATGAAAATGATAAAATCTGCGATATTATGAATCGTTTTGAAAATCATCATAATCAGTCTTTTGCCGTAAAAGATTCAAATGGAAACTTGCTTGGAATAATTCGCCTTGAGCACTTAAAAGAAATTTTGATTATTGGTGATTTTGCTGATTCTATGCTTGCGAGTGATATTATGGATAAAAGTCCGTGCACTTGTTCGCCAGAAGATTTCTTGCCGGATTTGTATAAAAAATACAGTGATTTTGACACAGATTGCATTCCGATTGTCGATTCTGACGGAAAAACTTACGGCGTTATGGAAAAATTTTCAACCGACCATTATTTGCACACAAGAATTATTGAATTAAAAAGAAAAGTTGAAAGTTTAGGTTGATTTGTGTATTTTTAATTTGAAACAGCATCGTCTTATGTAATTCTTGTAATCTCAAAATTAAAATATTAAAATAAAATGGCTTACACGAATTTATTGTGCAACATTATAAGTTATGAATTATTATGAGAATATTCGAGGTTAAAATGACGCAGACTGAAATGGATAAAAATCTTCTTGTTGTTGTTGCTGTTCAAGGATATGCGGAAAATCATCATTTGTCTGAAGAAGAAGTTTACAAAAAATTTTCTGAACGTAACATTTTTAATCTTATAAGAGAAGAATATGATGTGTTACATACTCAGCCATTGGAAGAAACTATAAATTTTGTGGAAGATGTAATGAGCCATTATTAAAATTTAATTTAAGGATTTAAGATGATTTTGTATCACGGAACGTGTCATAAATTTTCTAAAGTGGATTTTTCAAAGTCAAAAGACAAAAGGGATTTTGGAAAAGGTTTTTATACAACAAGGATTTTTGAACAAGCAGAAAAGTGGGCAAATAATCAGTTTTTACGTTATTTTAAAGTGAACGACCAAATTTCATTTCATTCAGAAGAAGCTTTAAAATGTCTTGTTTGGAAGCAAGATAAGGAAGTTTAAAATGCCATATTATTATTACAATAATCAGGATATTACAATCGATATTCTTATGAAAATAGAAGAAGTTGTTAGAATTCTTTCAGAAAAATTGAAAGTGTCTTTTGACACTGTATTGGGAATGTTTTATAAATCAAAAACTTTTGAATCTTTGAAAAATCCTAAAACTGAAATGTGGGCAGAAAGTGCGCAATTTATAGCAGATGAATTTATGCTAGATTAAAATTTTTATCAGTTAAAGAACTTGTTTAGAAGATTTAATATAAAAGTTGAAAGTTTAGGTTGATTTGTGTATTTTTAATAAGGGAATTTTGCGAATTTTTGCTATTGACAGATTCTGAAATAAATTCAGGATGACGGATTTTTTGTTTTAGAAAACTCGCTGTTCGATATAAAAATTAAAAAAGGAGAATAAAATGGCAGATGAAGCATTGATAGAAAAAGTTAAAGAAACTCTTGACGCTTTTCGTCCGCAACTTATTGCTGATGGTGGCGATATGGAATTTGTAAATATTGATGATGATAAAAATGTTCACCTTAGACTTACTGGTGCTTGTGGTGAATGTCCAATGGCGGTTATGACGCTTAAGATGGGAGTTGAGCGTTACTTAAAAGAAGTTTGCCCGGAAGTGAACGAAGTGGTTCAGGAAGAATAAAGCCTAGTAAAGCCTAGCCCCGATTGTAGCGATTGCCGTAAGGCAAGTGCGGAGCACCGAAGCGAAAGCGTAGTCGCGGAAAGCGGGTTTTGTTTGGGGCGAATTGTTAAGCAGAAAAAATGAAAAAGACGATTCTTTACTCGACAATTTTTTTTGCTAAGCCATAATAGATTCTGAAACGAGTTTAGAATGACACTTGCCTGACTGTTATAAAAAAACGTGCTCCAATGGTCAACAAGGCTTATCAACAAAAATTAAAAACTTAGGAGAAAATATGAAAGTTGAAAAAAATAAATTTGTTACAATAAATTACACTTTAAAAGATGATGATGGAAATGTGATTGATTCTTCAGTTGGAAAAGAACCTTTGCCTTATATTCACGGAAATAATTATCTTCTGCCAAAACTTGAAGAGCAAATTGAAGGTCTTGAGCCGGGAGCGAAATTTTCTACGGTTTTAGAAGCAGCGGACGGTTATGGTGAACGTGATGAAAAAATGATTGCCAAAGTTCCGCGTGAAAATTTTGATACATCAATGCCAATCGAAGTTGGAATGCAATTTCAGGCGGACACTCCTTATGGCCCGCAGATTGTAACTGTAACTCAAGTGGACGAGCAAAATATTACAGTTGACGCTAATCACGAATTGGCGGGCGTTAGATTGCATTTTGATGTGGAAGTTTTAGATGTTCGTGACGCAACTGAAACTGAATTAAGCCAAATGAATTCTTGTGGCGGCTGCGGTGGATGTGGCGGTTCTTGTTCTGGTGATTGTGGCTGCGAAGAAGGTTCTTGCGATGGTGCTTGTGAGGGAAATTCTTGCGGCGGCACTTGCGGATGTTCAAACTAACGGTTTAATTTTGGCGTGCAGAAAGCGGAAGACTAAATTCTTTTGCAATTTCGTATGTTTGTGCAGAAAACTAACGGTTTAATGAGCTGGCAAACCTTGTATTATTCTGTCGTAAGCCGAAAATAAAATCACACTTGTGGCAAACAAAACTTCAAATTAAACAGATTGATAATAAAACAAAAAAAGTCTATCGTATGTACAATAAATTTTTCAAAGTAAGGTGAATAAAATGGCAGTAGATGAAAGATTACAAACAATTCGGCACAGTTGTGCTCACGTAATGGCGGAAGCGGTTTTACATCTCTTCCCGGGAACAAAAATTGCAATAGGTCCTTCAATAGAAAATGGATTTTATTATGATTTTGATTTTTCAAATACTACCAACGGAACCAAACCAAGCGAAGAAGATTTTCAGTTAATCGAAAAAGAAATGCGAAAAATTTTGGCTGGAAATCATGATTTTGTTAGCAAAGAAGTTAGCAAAGAAGACGCATTAAAACTTTTTGCAGACGAGCCTTATAAAATTGAATTGATAAACGATTTGCCAGAAGGCGAAAAAATTACAACTTATGAACAAGACGGATTTATTGATTTGTGCAGAGGTCCGCATGTTGCAAATACAAAGGAAATAAATCAACAGGCATTTAAATTGATGAAAATGGCAGGGGCGTATTGGCGTGGTGACAGCGACAAGGCAATGCTTACTCGAATCTATGCAGTTTGTTTTTATAAACCTAACGATTTAAAAGATTATCTTGCAATGCTTGAAGAAGCAGATAAACGCGACCACAGAAAACTTGGAGTTCAATTAGATTTGTTCCATCTTGATCCAGAAGATCCGGGTCAAATTTTCTGGCATCCAAATGGTTGGAAAATGTATCTTACGCTTCAAGATTATATGCGCCAAAAAGAAATTGAAGATGGTTATGAAGAAGTTAATACTCCGGCCATTATGCCACGTACACTTTGGGAACGTTCGGGGCACTGGGGACATTATCAGCGAAATATGTTTATTACAGAAAGTGAAAAGCGACTTTTTGCAATTAAACCAATGAACTGTCCGGGTGCACTTGAAATTTTTAAGTCAAAAATTCGTTCTTATAAAGATTTGCCGATGCGTTTGGCGGAATTTGGACACGATGTTAGAAACGAACCAAGCGGAACTTTGCACGGAATTATGAGAGTTCGTGGATTTGTTCAAGATGATGCACACATTCTTTGTACAGAAGAGCAAATCGAAAGTGAAGTTGAAAGATTTTGCCGATTGTTGATTGGCGTTTATAAAGATTTTGGTTTTGACAAAGGACTTTTAGTAAAACTTTCTACAATGCCAGATGACCACGTGGGTGATGAAGCGACCTGGCAGCACGCAGAAAAGGCTTTGGGCAATGCTTGTACTTCGGCAGGAATGACTTACGAAATTCAGCCAAAAGAAGGAGCATTTTACGGTCCAAAACTTGAATTTACGCTTCTTGATGCACTTGGACGTCAGTGGCAGTGCGGAACTATTCAGTTGGATTATCAACTTCCTTCAGCGGAGCGACTTAACGCGGAATATATTGGTGCTGATAATCAAAAACATCATCCGGTAATGTTGCACAGAGCAGTTTTAGGTTCAATGGAAAGATTTTTAGGAATTCTGATTGAAAATTACGCGGGTGCCATGCCAGCCTGGTTGCATTTTGAGCAAGTTGCAGTTGTTCCTGTAGGAAATGATTTTAATTCTTACGCCGAAAAAGTTGCAGCAAATCTTTTGTCAGCAGGAATTAGAGCAAAGGCTTATCTTGGTGATGACAATATGAAAAGCAAAATAAAGATGATTTCTTCTGAACATAAAACTCCATACATTCTTGTTGTGGGCGCGAAGGAACAGGAAGATGAAACTGTAACAGTAAGATTCAGATTTTCGTCAAAAATTCCTCAGCAAACAATGAAAGTGCAGGAATTTAAAGATTATGTTCTTGATAAAATTGCAACACATTACAACGGAATTTAAACTTTCGTATTGATTTAACATTTTATATTGAACAGAGTGTAGTCGAAGGTGTTCCCTGAGCGAAGTCGACGCTCACCAACCGTTCTTGTGGGGGGGGGACTTAGCCCCGATTGTAGGGGCGAGCCGCAGGCGAGTTGCGGAGCAATGGAGGCGAATGCCGGAACCCCGAAAAGCGGGTCGTAAGCAAAGCATGTGCTCCAAAAAATTAAAAAAAAGATAAAAAATTTCAACACAAATGACATAATCGTAAAATTGCAATAAAATAAAAGAGATGATGCGAATTTGTGTAAGAAAAACGATAATTCTCTGTTTTCTTTTTTTTACAGCATGGGCTACTTATGCTCAAAACGGCGTATCTTTGGAAGATTTAAGGGTAAATCCGTATTTTCAAAATGCAACTGACGATGAAAACTCGCAGTCAACTTCGGCAACGGAACCTTCACTTGAGCAAGCGCCAGTTCTTTCAGAGCAAACACAAGGTTCGCCACAAGAAGTGCAAGTTATTCCAACGCAACCGCAATCCCCATTTCTGCCAGACACAGCGCCACTTTCTCCGCAAGAATCGCAAAATCAAAAACAATCAACGCAATACGAAAATCCAGCAGAATCTTCAAGTTTTTACAATTCAGCAAACTGGCAAGACGCAGGAAATTCAGACTTTTCTTATCCAAATGAAAACGCACAGTCTTCTGCAAACCAAAATTCTTCTGCGAATTCAATTCCTTACAAAACCGGCGATCCGCTTTTAACCGACGATGAAAAACACGGAAAATTTCCATGGCTGCCTTTGGACGAATCGAATTTTATTATAAACATTTTTTATAATCCGAATTACATTTTAAGTTTTACTTCCGAAGATTTGGCTTATTATTTTAATCTTTCCAAATTTTATAATTTTGAACTGATTGGTGCAGGTTTTAAAGCGCAATATCTTTTTGCGAAAACGCCACATTTTGCTTTGGGAAGCGGATTTTGTGCGAGCTGGAATTTTTTAAGAAATGTTCAGCCTTATTATGTTTTATCGGCACATCAAATTCTGGCACTTTTGAATTTTGGGGCAAATTTTTTGCTGGGCGATTATTTTTTGTTTGAATTGCACGCAAATGCAGGAATTTTAACTTTGCTTGATTTGGAATTTGAATATATTTCTGGCGCAAAGTCTGAAAACAAATTCTGGATTTATCCAAATTTTGGTGCAGGTTTTGAATGTGATTTTTATTTTTCGCGAAACTGGAGTTTGGGTTTTGGTGGTGATTTTAACTGGCCGCTTTTAATTGAAAAACCTTACCCGATTATCCAAATAAAATTAAATTCTGGCTGGAGGTTTTAGTTTTAAATGATTGAAAATGATTTTAATGAAAAAAATCTCTGTGTTAAATTTAAGACGCAAAAACAAGCAGCGGATTTTTTTGTAAACCGGGAATTTTTGCGGTCAAACAGTGGACAAAAAGTAAACCGAGAATTCTTTGCAAGCAGAAGATGTCGTGCAAACAGCGGACTAAAAGTAAACCGAGAATTTTCGCGGTTAAACAGCGGACTAAAAGTAAACCGAGAATTCTTTGCAAGCAGCGCAATCAGAAAATTTTCCGCCAGAGTTTTAATTTTCTTACTCACGATTTTTGGAATTTCCTGCAAACACGAAAATATTTTTGATTATTTAGATGAAAATTCAAAAAAAATAGAAGTCAGCAAAATGATTACAAATTTGGATTTGCCAGTGGATAAGGACGGATATTTGTCTTTGCCTTCAAATCAAGATGTAATTTTAAATTATCAAATAAAAAATCCTTCGGGCTATGAATTAACTTACACTTACGACGTTCCTGGCGCAACGCAAACTGTAATTGAAAATCTTTTGGCAAGCGGCAAAATTTATTCTGAAACAAATTATTTCACAGAAATGTCTGACAATTTTGTTGTAATTGCAAGTTTTCCGCAAGATTTTTTGTATCAACTAGAACGCTCGCAATTAGAAAATGCTGGACCTGGCACAGATTTTAGTGCAACTTTAAATTTGAGTTCTAAAGATTATGTTTATAATGGTTCTTCGCAAATTGAGCCTTATACAAAAAATATCCGTGTAAATTCTCCGCCTCCGTTCGTTCAAGGTGGCGCAATTATGGTTGACAGTGGAACTTCCACAGATAAATCTTTGGGCTGCTACGTTTTGTGTTTTAATTTGCCGCCTCAAATTTTTGAAAGCAATGGAATTCATCGGGATGTTACGCAAATCAAAATCGAAGGACTTTCTAATTCTGTTGATTATATTTCGTCTTCAAAAAGATATTCTAATGGAATTGATTTAAATATTGATTTTTCTGGTGAAGCGATTTCTTATAACACAGTGGATTTGCCAAATAAAGCGTCTTCTACATTAAAGTTGAGCCGAATTGAATACAATAATGTGGATGCTTATGGATTTCCGGCAGTTGAATTTGAAGTTGGAACTTATCCAGTTTATATTGCGGATGAAAATGCCTTTTCATTTTCTGGTGACAATCGGACTTATATAATAACTTTGTACGATTCAAAAGGACTTTCGTCTTCTGTAAAACTAAACACACTTTTTCATCAACTTGAACTTGTAAAAGCAAAAACGCATAAAACTTATTACGAGCAGGGAAGTTTTAATATTTCGCTCACGGATAAAGAAGTTGCGCAGGGGTATTTGTTTTTTAATTTAGAAGCGCCGATTGGAGTTGTGGGTGGAACGATTTTTGATATAAAGGATGCAGAAATTTATTACAGCATTTACAGTCTTGATATACTAAGGGTTTTGTTTTCTTCAGAAATAAAGAGTTCAACAAAAGGTGCTTCTTGGATACAAAATTCTAATGTCAGATTTGAAGAAAAACATTCAAATTCTCCGGTTGTTTTAAAATTGAATGATAATACTATTTATAAAATTGATGCTTTTGCCAGAAAAGATGGATATTTGGATTCAAACATAGCAACTTGGATTGTAAATGTAGGAAACTGGCGATTTGTTGACGTTTTAATCAATGGAATTTCTTACAACGCAAAATTTGATCTTGTTACAAAATCTGTGGATGAAGATAATTTCCCAGAATCTTATGAATTTACGGTAAGTTTTTATGATGAAAACGGAAAGTTTCTTGAAAGTGATTGGGCAAACGCTCCTTATTCTTTGTTGGAAAAAATGATTTTGCAGGTAAAAGATAAAAGCGGCGGAACAGTTATTGATAAGGTTGAAAAAGATATTTCTTCAAGTGCCGAAGCTGAAAAAACAAATTCTATAATTTATACATTGGATTCCAAGTGGAAACAAGAAGCACAGGACAGCGGCGGTTCAGTTCCAATTTACTTTGAATTAGAAGCGCAAATTGCTGGAAATTCGGCTAAAGAATCTTGGGAATTTAATTTGGAAATTTGACACGACTTGTTGGGGCTGTCTAAAAATAATAAAAACTGGTGCTTGCACTTCGGCTTTGCTCAGTATCCGAAACGACCTGTTTGCTGAACACCCTACCGTCTGGCAGGACATGTAGAATGCGAAATGACGCCTTTGGTATAAAAATCAATCAAAATTTTTTCAAAAAAAACGCTTCATTATAGAAAAATATAGGTTTTCAGAATAAAATATTAAAGTAAGTTAAGAAAATTTTAAGAATAGAATTCGTGCATTGTACAAAATATTTTTAGGAGGATTTTTTATGAATAAAGCAAAATCCATTGTATTTTTAACATTTATTTCAAGTATTTTTTTGTTTGCTTCTTGTTCTTCTGCGTTTACAAGCAAAATTGAAGAACCAACAAATAAAAGCGACACGCAATCTGTTGTAATCAATTCAGTTTATGAACTTTCAGAAGATGATCCAAGAGCGTACGCTGGAGCCGGAAAATATGTAACGCTTACATTTAATCCAAAAGCGGATTCTTCTATTGTAAAAGATGCTCGTACAATTTTACCAAATGATGTAAGTCTTTATTGGACGGTTACTGGTTCAACCGCTGCTTATGCTGACACAACAACTGGAGGCGTTGTAGGCGAGGCTGACACAACTAAAGCAACCGCTGAAGCGAACGGAGCAGTTGTTATAGAATCATGGTATCCTACTACTGCTGATATAATGACTGGTATTACTTTGGTTTTAAAAGTTGGCAAAGAATATTACTTTAGTGCTTACGGAACAAATGATTCGCCCGCGACGATTTCTACAACTCTTTTAGGTGCGGATTATACTTTAGATACGATTTATACAGACAACAGTTCAAAAACTGATTTGTTTACAAAAATAAATGGTGTTACTCCAACAAGCCCAGCAAAAGATGTGCACTACGCAATAAAGCAAGCACTTACACAAGAAATTTCAAGCGAAGCGGTTGCTAAGGGAACATCTCGCTATAATATTACAGAAGAAAATGGCGAAGTTAAAGTTTATAAATATGACGAGGCTGCCGCTAAGTTTTCTGATACGGCTGCATCTTCTATTAGAATTGATGCTAGCACAAATGGCATAAATGGCACTGGAAATGTTTTAATTCCAATCAACCTTGAAGCAACAGACAGTTTAGATAAAGGCGCTAATTATAAAGTTGAAAAAGTTGAATTTAGATGGGTTTCTACTGATATGGGCGGAACTTCTGGTTCTGCTGTTATTACAGATATTGATGGTGCAGTACTTGATACTGCAATGTATATAAAAGACGTTCCAGTTGGTTCTTATGATACATATTTGATTTTCTATTCAGCTTATTCTGCCGATAATACTTCTTACACAGATGATATTTACACAATTTCAGATTCGCTAACTGTATGGAAAAATCAGACTTCAACTTTATTAGCAAGTGGTTCAAATTATTATACTTCATCAGCAACAAGCGACACTTGGACTTCAAGTTATGTTTACACAGATACTCAAAGTTCAACACAAGCAGCTCCTTTAACTGCAACTGCTAATACAACTGATACTAGTTATGACGCATTAACTGGCAAAACAACAACTAAAAACATTATCGCTTATAACGTTTCTGCAAACAGTATAAAAAATTCTCTTAGAAACGTATTCTATGTTACAGGTGATGGTGCAAATCTTACACATAATGCTGCTCAAGAAACTGGTTCTATTCACTTTCCATTTGATACTGTTAGTGATGCAATTTCAAAAATTAAAGAAAATCGTGAAAAAGGTTATAGCATTGCGGACACTCAATGGCACATTATTATTGACGGAACACCAACTGCAGAAGATATTTCTTATGTTAACACAGTTGAGCAGGGATTGAAGCTTGTAATTCGTCCTTACACTTCTAGCACAGTAACGCTTTCTGGCGACATAGAATTTATAAATGATGTAGCAAACCCAACTGTAAATCCATTTAAGGTTTGGCTTACAAAAGTAAACTGGACGCCAACTGCTGCGGCAATGTTTAAAGTAGGAACAGATGTTTACTTAAAGACTTGTAAAATTAACGGCGACGTTTACGATAAAGCACCAACTGGCGATGTTTTAATTTATAAAGATTTTACGGATGCAACTTATACAAACGCTATAAATGGCACAATTTATAAAGCAGGTGATGATACTTCTAGTGTATTTGGAATAAATGTTTCAACTGTAACAGACGGAAATATTTATAGTAAAGTTCTTGTAGATTATAAGTGGACAGATTATACAACTGGCGCTACGGAATCAAATCAAGAATTTATTGCAAATAATCCAAAAATTGGTGATTCTTCAGATGCTACAGACATAAGTACAGATTATTATTTTGCATTAGATAATGATTTTATTAACAATAACACAAAAACTTCTACTACAAACGCAGATTATGCTCCTGTTCTTGCTGCGGATTATGAAGTCGGCGACACTTATGGAAAACTTATGCTTTATGCAAAAATTACAGACGTAAGCATTGGTTTTGTAAACGGAGTATTAAAGGCAGCCTTAACAAGCCCTGCAACAACAACGGCTCTTACTTGTTCAAATGTTGATGCTAATGGAAGTGCAACTTGGGCTGCTGGCGATACTAAGACGATTGACGTAATATTTACAGTTACAAGTAGTGATAGTGAATATCCAGCAAACGGTGATGATGTTCTTAATGTATTTAAAGACGGAACTACAAGTTTAAAGATTTCTGTTTACGGAGAAAATGGTGGTGTTGTAGGTTCAACACAATTATCTGGTTATACTCTTACTTATGCAACTGCTGCAGAAATTGGTTCAAATGAGACAGAAGCAACTTATAAAATTACTCTTACTTTAGATGATAAATTTGCACAAAGTGCTTACGATAAATTTATTTCAGACGGTGTAGGTGCACTTGATGCTTATCAGGCAAAATTTGATATAAGCATAAATGGTGAAGATATTAAATTCCAAAATTCACTGGAATTTACTGTTGCTTATCAAGAACCTTAGTCTGTATTGGGGTGAAACAAAATTCTATTTGCTAAGTGTAATGAATTTTTAGTTTCACCTCAAAATGATTTTTAAACTTGAATTAAAGCCTAGCCGTGATTGTAAAGGTGGGCGAAGCCCATTGTTTTTTGCGAAGAAAAAAACAACGAAGCGAAAGCGGAGCCTTGAAAAGCACGTTAGCACAAAGAATTTGCTCCAAAAAAATAAACAAAATCAAAATTAGGAAAATTGCTTTTTCGTGGGAAATTTTAAGAAATGAATAAAATTTTTTGGAAACTTTTTATTTTTGCTTTGCTTTTTTTAGTTTCTTGCGATAAAGCAAAATTTTATTGGACAGAAGTTTCTAATTCAGATATAGAATTTTACGCTCAAAACGGAAGTATTTCTCGAGTTCAAGAGGAAAGTTCTGGCGAGGATTTTTTTAAATATTCCTTGTTTTATAAAGATATTCAGCCTGAAATTGTAAATAATGTTTATGCAAAAACTTTGGGTTATGATAATTGCGGTTTTGAAGGAAAATTAAAATACGAAAGTGGTGCGATAAAATATTTTGGTTTTATTTTTAATTTGAACACGGACACGAATTGTTTTTACTTTTTGCGTTTTACGAAAAATGGAACTTTATGCGTTTCTTATTATGACGGAAGCACAAAAAATATTTCGGATCTTGCAGAAATTCCTAATTCACAAAATTCTTGGCTTGCAAACAGCGTAAATCTTGTAAAAGTGCAAAGTTTAGAAACCGGCGAAATTGAAATTTTTATTAACAATACTCTGTG
>CAZDAY010000014.1:0-16019 GCA_964503435.1 uncultured Treponema sp. | reverse complement strand
GCACAGAAGACTTTTTGTTAAGCAAAATTTTTCTATTTACACAAAAAACTTCTGTTTAACAAAAAAAAATCTTGTAACTTCACACTTTTTGGGATTTTATAAAATTATGCTTAAGAAAAGTAAATATTTTTTTTATATTTTTATGGGAGTTCTTGCAGCGATTATTTTTAAAATTTTTGTTTTTGATATCTACAAAGTTGAAGGAAGTTCCATGGAACCAAATTTTTACAACAATCAAATCATTTATGTAAACAAACTTGCTTACGGAATTGTAAATCCCTTTGGAAGCAATCTTTTAGTTCAATGGAAAAAACCGCAAAAAGATGATGTTGTAATTTTCTATCACAATGGAAATACAGTTATAAAACGATGTCTTGCCACAGAAAATGAATTACTAGAATATTCAGTTAATACGGATTATAATCTTATAATAAAACATTCAGATGGCAGTGATGAAAAAATTCCTTTAAGCCAGATTCAGTATCATCTTATGGAAGGGAATTTTTTTGTTCCAGAAAATAGAATTTTTGTTGTTGGCGACAATTATCATGATTCAGTTGATTCAAGAAATTATGGTTTTGTTTCCTGCGAAAATATTTTGGGAAAAGTCATCTGTAAAAAAAATAAAAAGGCTTTTTGATGAATTCTTATTTTAAACCTGTTAGAACAGGAGTCATTATAGGACTTTGCGCAGTATTTTTGATTTGGATTTATATAAAATTCGTTCTTCTTTCTGTAAGTCCGCAAAAAAAAATTGCTGTTGATCAAACTCATGTTGAGCGCGGCTCTATTGTAGACAGAAATGGAAAGCCTCTCGCCGTAAGTGCAAATTTTTATCACTTTGTAATTACTCCAAAAAACATAAAATCTCCTGAAGACTTTGCAAAACTTATCGCACATTCAATCGAAATGGACGAAGATAAAATTGTAAACATCATAAAGGCAAACGAAAATTCAAATTTTGTGTATTTAAAACGCAAACTTACGCAAAATCAATATGATGATGTTTCTGAAATTATTTTAGGCACAATTTACGCAAATGCATGTCGTTTTGATAAACTTTCGGGAAGAATTTATCCGGAAAATTCTTTAGCGAGCCAGTTAGTTGGTTTTATGGGTGATGACGGCAAAGGTTTAAGCGGAATTGAATATTCTCAGCAAGATATTTTGTCTCCAGAAGCAGACGAAGCTTCAAAATCTACAGTTCACGGCGACAATATTTTTCTTACAATAGATTCAAATTTGCAATTTAATCTCGAAAAAACAGCAAGAAAGGCCTTAGAAGAAACTCAGGCAGAAAGTCTTATGATGATTGTTTGTGATGCAAAATCCGGAGAAATTTTAACTTACATCAGTCTTCCAAGTGCAAATCTCAACAATTATGGAGAATCAAGCAATATTCAGCGCCTTGACCGCCCAAGCGTTACAGCTTATGAGCCAGGCAGCGTTTTTAAGATTTTTTCAACTGCGGCTTTTCTGGATTCTGCTTCAGTTTCAGCAAATGACAGTTTTCTTTGCGATGGACTTTATTCTAAACGCACAAATTTAGGTGAATTGATTAGAATTACATGCCTTGATCATCACGGCTGGCTAAACATAAGAAGTGCCCTGCAATATTCTTGCAATGACGCAATCGCTCAAATGAGTGACAAAATTGACACAGAAGAATTTCTTGAATACATACGAAATTTTGGCTTTGGTGAAAAAACTGGCGTTGAACTTCCATCGGAAACTCGCGGAATTGTAAAATCAACAAGCGACAAATATTGGTCTGGCAGAAGTAAGGCAACAATGTCGATTGGGCAGGAATTAAGTGTAAGCGCACTTCAAATGGTTCAAGCAGCAAGTGTTTTTGCAAACGGTGGCGCAAAACTGAAACTTACATTTATTCATCGCATTACAGACAACGAAGGAAATGACAAATATGTTCACACACCGCAATTTACGAAACAGGTAATTTCTGCGGACACAGCGGACTATATTTTAAGCTGCATGGAAACAACAGCACAAAAAGGAACTGGTTCTCGTGCGTCTTTAAAAGATATTTCAATCGGCGTAAAAACTGGAACTGCACAAATGGCTGACCAAATAAAAGGCGGATATTCAGAAACAGATTTTCTTTCAAACTGCATTGCAATTTTTCCTATTGAAGAGCCAGAAATCATTCTTTACATTGTAATCGAAAAAGCAAAGGGCGAAACTTATGCAGGAAGAATTGTTGCGCCAGTAATCGCACAAGCCGCAGACGAAATTATTGATCAACTTGGAATGAATCGTGAAGCAGCGCCAAGTCTTATTCATTCGGGCGTAAGTTCGTTTAAAAATAATTCACCAATTCTGATTGATAAAACTGTTCCTAATTTTATTGGCAGACCAAAAAGAGATCTTGTTCCTCTACTTTCAAATCCGAACATAAATTTTAATATAAAAGGCGAAGGTTGGGTTGTAAGTCAAAATCCACCGCCAGGAACTTCAGTCACGGAAGATATGATAATTGAACTCACTTTGGAATAAAAATATTACAAACTTTACACAAAGATTTCCTCAGTTAGCACAAAAAATCGAAACAAAGATTTGCGAAAATTTAGAATTTTTTACTTCAAAAAATCAAATGCCAAACGCCTTAGATAAATCTTTTTCGCCAGCAATTCCTCTGCATTCAAAATATAATCCGCAAAAAGAAGCGGAAAATGCCTTACAGAATTTTTGTGTTCAAAAAAACAAAGCGGCAGTTTATTTTTCTTTCGGATTAGGATTTGGGCCAATAGAATTCTGTAAAAAATTTCCGTCCTCAACTTTGATTTTGATTGAAAACAATCCAGAATATTTTTTCAGTGCACTAAAAATTCTTGATTGGGAAATTGTCTTTAAACATAAAAATTTAATAATTCTTTTAGGTGATTGTGCGCAAGAAGCATCTCAAATCCTTTTAAACTTTGCAAACTTTAACGCAGAGAATTTACAAAATGAAAAAAATTTTTTTGACAGTTTTTTCAGTGAACTCTGCATCATCAAAAATGAAAATCAAGCCAAACATCAGGAAAAATTTCTTGAAAAAATAAAAGAATTTTTAGTTCAGCAAAAAGAAAAAAATCAAATAAACACAAACACTTTGGAAAAATTTTCTTATCTTTGGGCTAAAAATAGCTGTAGAAATTTAATCTGGCTAAAAAATGCTGACGGTGTAAAAAAATATTTTAATCTGGCAGAAAAACTTCCTTTTGTAATTCTTGCAGCCGGGCCAAGTTTACAAAAAATTCTTCCGTTTTTAAGCGAAATAAAGAAAAGGGCAATTATTGTTTGCGTTGACACAGCATTAAAAGCAGTTTTGCAAACAAAGATTGAACCAGATTTTATTGTGATTGTAGATCCGCAATATTACTGTGCCTTACATTTAGAATTTTTGGAAAGTCCGTCTTCAGTTTTAATTGCTGAAAGTGCAGTCTGGTCTTCTGTTTTTAGATTTAATTGCAAAGAAAAAGTTTTATGTTCTTCGCTTTTTCCAGTTGGTCAGTATTTTGAAAAAAGATTAGGTTCAAAAGGAAAGTTAGCGGCTGGCGGAAGTGTTTCCACAACTGCATGGGATTTTGCAAGAAAATGTGGAAGTAAGGAAATTTTTCTGGCAGGTATGGATTTAGGATTCCCTGATTTTCAAACTCACATAAAAGGTGCGCAGTTTGAAGAAATGGCGCATAGAGTTTCCACAAAATTTTCTTCAGCAGAAAAAATGAATGCAGAAAGCCTTATTACAAGCGCCCCAGAATGGAAAACAGATTATAACGGCAATGCTTTACTTACAGACAAAAAAATGTCGCTGTTTGCCTGGTGGTTTGAAGACGCTGCAAAGGAAGCTTTAAAGCAAGGAATAAAAACTTTTAGTTTAACAGGCGAAAGTCTTGCAATTTCAGGAATTGAAAAATTTGATTTAGAAAAATTTCTTTTAAAACCGAATATTGAAAAAGAAAAAGAAATATTTTTTAAACAAAGCAAAAACTTTTCTGAAAAAACTAAAACTGACGGCGAAAATTACGATAAAACTGTAGCTTGTGAAAATCCTGGCGAAAATTTCAATAAAAAAATAAGTGTAAATGAAAACGAAAAATTTCAGCAGGTTTACAATGAATTTATACAAAATCTTTTATTTTTAAAAACGCAAGCAGAAAAAGCCATTAACTTATGCAACAAAACTATAAACAAACCAGAAAATTTTGTTATCAACAATCAGGAACTTTCAAAAATCGATAAAATAATTTTAAACTCGCAGACAAAAGATGTTGCTTCTTTAGTTTTTCCAGCACAAAACAAACTTCAAAAAATTTCAACTTCCCTGCCCAAAGATTCATTTTTAAAATCAATTTACTATTCAAAAATGATTTACACTGAACTTTTAAAATCAACAAATTTATTTCTGGACATTTCTAAAAACCAAAATTTTTAAACTTTATTATAAAAAAATCTAAAGTAAAATCTCGGGCTGTCGATAATATAATTGTGTAGTGATTAAGCAATTAAGTTTGCTAAAAAACTTGTACAGGTGGTTCTTAACTTTTTAGTAAGAGGACATCCAGACATCTGTGCATAACTATATCTCCATGGAAAAGGTTAGGGAATTTTTCTCTGACCTTTTCATTTTTTAAATATTTTTTTGTTGATATATTTAAAGAATATAATAAATCTTGCCGAAAATGATAATGAGGTATTGTGATGATTAAATATCAAGTATCAGAAATAAAGGCAAACTCTTATTACAATGATGACATGATGCTGGACAATTATTTTGTTATTGCAACTCCTCCATGTCCAATAACGCAAGAACAGTTAAATGCACTAAAAGAATGGAATTTTAAAGAATTAATTTCTGATGGAAAAATCAGCATTACAAAAACCGCAGAAAAAAATAATAATCTGGACACAGAAAAACTTAAAAAAACTATAAAACTCGGAAAAACTGAATCGGTTACTTTAACAGATTTTCTTGATGAAGAAGAAGCGGAATCTGTTACAAGTCACGATGAAGATGTTAAAGAAAATGAAGATGCAAATAAAACCATTGAAGTAAAACACATCGACATTGAAAAACCGAATACAAATTATAATTTAAAAAATATTTCTGATGAAAATCAGCATTTGGAAATTGCACGAAATGTTTACAATGAATATTTAAAATATATAACGCAAGTTTACACGCATTATGCAACTCATCACGAATTAAGTTTGCCAGATTTAAGCGAAACAATTCTTGAACTTTGCAATTTTATCAGAGAAAACAAAAAATATGTTTTGATTATTCAGGCGGAACAAAATAAAGTAAGTAAAAATTATATTGTCAGCCACAGCATGCGCTCAACTGTTTTTTCGATTATTATCGCGCAGCAACTTAAAATGCCAGTTGATAAAATGGTTGAACTCGGAGTAACATGCATGCTTCATGAAATTGGCCAGATCAGACTTCCTCCGCAACTTTATATGTCTGACCGCCCCTTAACTCCAGTTGAAAAAGCACAAATGGCAACGCATCCAATCATTGGCTACAACATTGTAAAAGAAGCGGGATTTCCGTTAAGCATACAACTTGGAATTCTTGAACATCACGAACGCGAAACTGGAACTGGTTATCCGCGACATCTTCCGCATAATGGCGAAGGAATTACACTTTATGCAAAAATAATTGCAGTTGCATGTTCTTTTGAAGCAATTTCAGCGCCAAGAAATTTTAAAGAAGCCAGAACTACAAGCGAAGCAATGATTGAAATGTTACGAAATGAAAATCATCAATACGATGACACAGTTATAAAAGCCTTACTTTTAAGCGTTTCACTTTTTCCGATTGGTTCGTACGTTTATCTGTCAAACGGAAGAGTTGCTCAAGTTATTGATATTTCTGAAATTTCACCTAAAAATCCACTTGTAGAACTTATTGGCGTAAAAGATGAAAATGGGAATCCAATTCAAATACAAACTGATGACAATAAAATTAAAATAATCAGAGCAATGAATAAAAAAGAAGCAGATGATGTTCTTGAAACATTAAAAATTAATTAAAAAACTCACGCGCCTTTTCAACTTCTTCTTGAAATGCCTTATCAACAACTGGCGGATTATCATTAAAATAAAGAAGTTGCTGTAATTCTTCTTGCGTATGAACGCCCCAAACTGGAACTAAATTTTCAAACTGATGCAAAAATCCAAAAGCTAAAGGAATGTTGCTTATTATTCCGCCATTCAATGGTTGCATTGCAATGCAGCCGATTTCTTTTTGCGCACAAAGTTTTATAAGTTCTGCAGTAGAATCATCGCTAATCATACTAAAAGGAAATTGCACTGTTTCGTAAAGTTCTGAATTTATTGCTTCCCTTGCTAAATCAAGATCTTGTAAGGCAATTCCAAAATGTTTAATAATTCCCTTGTTTTTTAACAAAAGAAGTTCCTTGTAAAGCCCGTCTGGACCGTCTGGTTGAGGAATTATTGAAGGATTTTCAAGTTGATATAAATCTATTGTGTCTGATTCAAGTGCCATAAGACTTTCCTGCAAATCCTGTCGCAATTCTTGAACACTTTGCGCCGTAGTTTTTGTTGCTAAAAAAACGTTTTGCCTGATTCCATGAAGTGCTGCACCTAATCGACTTTCACACAAAGATTTTGAATGTGAAGTGTCAAAAAAATTCATTCCGCCGTTATAAGCCTGATGAACAATAGCACAAACTTTTTCTTCTGCTTCTTTCGGATTATCGCCCATCTCTTTACAATCCAAACTCATTGCACCAAAAGCAGTTCGACTTACAAGAAGATTTGTTTTTCCTAAAGCAATATATTCCATTTTTTTACCTAAGATTTTATTTTTCTAAAAAAAATGCACTTTCAGCAAAATTCTGTAAAAAAAACGGCTTCCGCAATACATTTTGCAGATTTTTTTTAAACAGAACATTGCCTACGTGCATCTTTTTATTTATTAAAATAACTTACCATTAAAATCAGTCTTCTCTTTCAACCGGCTTGTAATTTTTTATTGCATCAAACAAGAATGAATGAAGTTGATCAAGTTTTACACGTTCTTGTTTCATACTATCGCGGAAACGAACAGTTACTGTATTGTAAAGTGGATTTTCTTTAGTTTCATCATCTTCGGACATTTTGTTGATTGTGTCATAATCGACAGTAACACAGAAAGGTGTTCCAACTTCATCCTGACGACGATAGCGCTTTCCAACTGTTCCAGAAACATCAAAATCAGTTACAAAATCTTCCTTAAGCATGTGCTGAATTTCTTTTGCTTTTTCTGCAAGTCCGTCTTTTTTCATTAAAGGCAAAACCGCTACAGTAATTGGCGCAAGTCGAGGATCCAGATGAAGAACAGTTCTGTAATCTTCTGGCTGACCTGGCTCTGCAACATTTTGCTCTTCATAAGCTTCACACAAAAACATCAAAAAGTTTCTATTCAAACCAGCCGAAACTTCAATAACGTAAGGAACATATTTTTTATTTCCGTCTTCCTGGTCAATATAATTCATATCTTTTTTAGAATATTTCATGTGCTGACTCAAATCAAAATCAGTTCTCGAATGAACGCCTTCAACTTCTTCAAATCCAATAGGAAATTTATAAGTTACGTCGTAAGCATCTTTTGCATAATGTGCAAGTTTATCGTGATGATGCCATTTTAAATGCGATTCTTTGATTCCATATTTTAAATAGAAATTCCATCTTTCTTTTCGCCAAAAATCAAAAGTTTCATCTTCTGTTCCCGGTTTACAAAAATATTCCATTTCCATCTGTTCAAATTCTCTTGTTCTAAAAATAAAATTTTTAAAAATTATTTCGTTACGGAATGATTTTCCAACTTGAGCAACTCCAAAAGGAACTTTCATTCTGTTTGACTGAACAATGCTCTTAAAATCAGTGAAAATTCCCTGACAAGTTTCTGGGCGAAGATAAATTAAATGAGTATCATCAGCAACCGGACCTTGATAAGTTTTAAACATAAGGTTAAATTCACGCACTTCTGTATATTTTCGATTTTTACTGCCGCAAGTAGGACAATTTATATGTTCATCAATAAACGCCTTCATTTCTTCATGAGACATTGTATCAACTGGCTTTTCCGTTGCAAAATTATTCGCAGCGCACCAGTCTTCAATAAGTTTGTCGGCTCTATGGCGTGCATTACATTCAAGACAATCAATCATCGGATCTGAAAAGTGTCCAACATGCCCCGATGCTTCCCATGTTGTGTGATGCTGAAAAATTGCAGAATCAAGACCAACAACATCGTCATGAAGCTGAGTCATTTCTTTCCACCAAGCATTTTGAATATTTCTTTTAAAATCAACTCCCAATGGCCCATAATCCCATGCACCGGCTTGTCCGCCATAAATTTCTGAAGCCTGATAAACAAAACCTCTTCTTTTGCAAAGGCTTATAATTTTATCAAGTGTGCAAGAATGATCTACAGATTTTTCGTTTGCCATTTTCTACTCCTTATGCCAACTTTTATAACAAATTAACCGAGATTTTAGCATAATTGGGCGTTTTTGACTAGCATTTTAGTTTTAGTTCGGAATGACTGATTTTTCGGAGTTATATTAAGCGGAAACATATGATGAACAATAATATCTTTTTCAGTTTCGTTTAAATCAAAAACCTTAGACGCATTTTCCAGTGCAATTTTAGGATGAACATAACCATGAAGATGAGGGCAAACTGTTTTATCGTGCCAATCGTAAAGAAAATAATCGTGGAGCAAAGCACCTCTGACCAAAGAATATCTGTCTACCCTAAGACGAAATATTTGTGCAATCAAAAGGCTTACCAGGGCAACATTTTTGCAATGTGTAAAAATACTTGTAGTTCCGTGCTGAATGTACAGCAAATTTTCATTTAACTGAGAATTTACTGTACATTTTTTTTTATTAAACTGTTAACCAGCAGAAACTGCTCCATTTTTAATTTCCAAAACTTTTTCATACTCATTTAATCATAATTCATAAAAATCAAAACGGAAGCATTATTTTTCACATTATTTTTCATCTTTCCAAGGCTTAAATATATTTTTTAATTTTCTTGGACCCAAAATTTTTTTATCCTTTGCCAGAAGATCTTTCCATGGAACTTGACGCTGCTCTTTTGGACTTAAACCCGGATTTACTTCAAGCCAATCGTATTTATAAAGTCTCAATCTTAAAGCATTACAACTCGTAAATGTCATTCCAGTAAAACCTGGCGCAAGACCGAAAGTTAAAATTGTAAGTGCAAGATTTAAAATATTCACGAACGCCATTCCAACTGTAAATCCCATATTATCAAAAAACAAAATGTAACTTTTTTTTACGCATTTCCAGAAATTATTGTGCATCAAAGAACGAATAGCAATAAACCATTGCATTGAAAGCGCAGTAATCAGCAAAAACCAAAAGACAAAAACCATACATAAAAGCCCCATAATGTTTCCCTGACTTCCATCAACTGGACTATAAAGATGATAATAATAAGGCATGCTTACAAGTGCAACAGAAATTAAAACTCCTTGAAAAAATCCAAACAAAAGTCCATCTTTTAATGAAGAAAGAATATTTTTAAAATATCTGGAATAACTTGGAGTTTCAAAATTTGCAACTTTGGCAGCATTTTCACCTTCAGCAAAGAAAAATACATTCAAAATCATACAGCAAAGAATCAATGCAATGTAAAAGAAAATGTAAACAAAGGATTCTGCTTTAGGAAGTGATAATGTCCATAAACACAAAAAAATTGAGCCAAAAACAAGTACACTGGCAATCAAATTCAATAAAATACAATGAAGTAAATTATCCCAAATATCCCACGCATTCTTTTTGAAGAAAAAACCAAACATATATATAATGTACTAAAAATAAATGCGTACGGCAAGAAAAGGTGTTTTATGAATTACAATATTTCTGAAATCTTAAGTTTAATTTCTCACATTCACGCTTTAAGTGCAGATTTTACAAATGCAAAACTTCCAGAAAATTTAAAATTTGTTTCATCGCACGGGCATATTTTATATCTTCTTTCGGTTAAACAAAAAATGACGCTTGGTGAACTTTCAAAAAAAATAAATCGCAATAAATCCACAACTACAAGCCTTATCCAGAAATTAGAAAAAAACAATTTAATAAAACTTGAACAAAATCAAAAAGATACGCGCTCAAAAATAATTTCTTTAACTGATGAAGGAAAAAAACTTAACAATTTAACTTCACAAATATCACAAAATCTTTTAGAAACTTCTTATAAAAATTTTTCTGATGATGAAAAACAAACGCTTCTTTCTCTTTTGCTAAAAATGAACCAAAATATTGAAGATGAACTAAATATTTCTAAGTAAAATCTTGATTTTTTTATTTACGCCCCTGAATTATGGTTCTACATTACTCACCAATCGTTCAGGGGGAGAGTTTTTTCAAAATCAAAAATCAAAATTACAAAATATAACGCTGCAAATCCTGGTCTTGAACAATTCCCTTTAACTTTTCGTTTACATAATCCTTATCAATAATTACAGTTTCGCCAGTTTTTGTGTCAGCATTAAAACTTAATTCTTCGAGTATTGTTTCCATAATTGTATGCAAACGGCGTGCACCAATATTTTCTGACTGAGAATTCACTTCTTCAGCAAGTTCTGACATTCTGTCGATTGCATCATCAGTAAATTTAAGAGTAACTCCTTCTGTAGAAAGCAAAGCCTCGTATTGTTTTATTAAAGCATTTTTTGGTTCAGTTAAGATTCGCTTAAAATCAGATTTTGTAAGTGCTTCAAGTTCTACGCGCAAAGGAAAACGTCCCTGAAGTTCTGGAATTAAATCACTTGGAGTAGAAACGCTGAACGCACCAGCTCCAATAAATAAAATGTGAGTTGTATTTATTACGCCCCACTTTGTATTCACATCACTTCCTTCAACAATTGGAAGAATATCGCGCTGAACGCCTTCCCGACTTACTGCTTGCCGGTCACCTTCTCCGCCACGAGTTGCAATTTTATCAATTTCATCAATAAAAATAATTCCGTTTTGCTCAACACGCTTTTTTGCTTCTTCGGCAACTTTGTCATTGTCTGTAATTCTGTCAAGATTTTGTGCCATAAGAATTTGACGGGCTTCGCGAACTGTAACTGTTTTGTGCTTATTTCGTCCACCAGAAAGCATTTCCTGCAAACCGCTTATGCTGTCTTGTATGTCAGCAGGATTTCCAGAAGAAAACATATCAACTGAATTAAATCTTGGCTGATAGTGAACCTCAATATCAACTTCGCGCTCTTCAAGTTTTCCTTCACGAAGCATTTGACGGAACTTTTCACGAGTTGCTTTTAAACTTTCGTTTTCAGATTTTTCTGCTGAACTTTGATTTTTATTTTCTTCTTCGGCAGCAAAATTTTCCTGAGAATTTTGATTCTGACTTTGGTTTTGATTTTGCGACAAAATATTTTTTGGCATATCAATTTGAATCAAACTTCCTTGAACCGGACTGTTTTCCCCAAAAATGTTTCCTAAAACCTGAAAATTTGGTTTTTGCTTTGGATTTTCTGATGCTTTATGATGTTTTTTTGCGCCACTTCCTGGCAAAAGTAAATCGAGCAACTGCTCTTCAACCATTGGAATGCATTTTTCTTTTAGTTTTTCCTGAAATTCTGATTTTACAAGATTTACACCAACGGCCATTAAATCCCGAACCATACTTTCTACATCGCGACCAACATAGCCAACTTCTGTATATTTTGTTGCTTCGACTTTTAAAAATGGTGCACCGCAAAGTTTTGCAAGTCTGCGGGCAATTTCTGTTTTTCCAACGCCTGTAGGACCAATCATCAAAATGTTTTTAGGAGCGACTTCTTCGCGAATATCTTCTGGAAGTTTTATGCGGCGCTGGCGGTTACGAAGTGCAACTGCAACACATCTTTTTGCTTTGCTTTGCCCAATAATATAATTATCAAGACGTTCAACAACTTGAGAAGGCGTTAATCCATTTGGTTTTTCATAATTAGGATTTTCTGTGTTTTGTGAAATTTCTTCTGACATAAATTCTTCCTCGTTCTTATTTTTGCTGATTTATAAAAATTGTCATAGGGCTGTCTAATAAGTTCAAAATATAGCGATCATTGAGTGTTTCGACATTACTCAATCACAGGTTTTTATTCTTTTTAGACATTCCCATCTGCAAATAAAGATTTTTTCATTTTAATAAACACTTTCCGAATCGATGGCTCAAGTATACTTTACCAAGCAATTCAGGATAACATTAAGTTTTAAAGTTCTTCGACTGAAATTTGATTGTTTGTGTAAATACAAATATTTCCTGCAATTTTAAGCGAACGTTCTACAATTTCTTTTGCGCTTAAATCCGAAGAATCAAGATATGCAAGTGCCGCAGAATACGCATAATTTCCGCCAGAACCAATCGCAATTACATCGTTTTCCGGTTCAATTACATTACCGTCGCCACTTATCAAAAGAATACTTTTTGAATCAGCAACAATCAGCATAGCTTCAAGTTTTTGCATAGTGCGTTCTGTTCGCCAGAGTTTTGCTAAATCAACTGCCGCTTTCATTATGTCGCCATTTCGTTCTTTTAGTTTTTCTTCAAACTTATCCAAAAGAGTAAAAGCATCCGCAACACTGCCGGCAAATCCAGTCAGAACCTTTCCGTTGAAAATTTTTCTAACCTTGTGGGCATTTCCCTTGCAAACTGTATTGCCCATTGTAACCTGGCCATCGCCTGCCATTGCAACTTTGCCGTTTCGTTTTACAGCAATAACGGTTGTGCTCCTAATTTTGTTTTCATTATCTGACATTTTTTTCTCCTGTAAAGTTTTGTTTAAGATTTTATTTTTTAGATTTTCCACTGTGCGGAAAACATTTCCAGTAAACTTCTTTTAATCTTTCTGTTGTAATATGCGTATAACGCTGAGTTGTGCTTATACTAGAATGACCGAGCATTTCCTGAACAAGCCTAATATCAGCGCCATTTGTAAGCAAGGCTGTAGCAAAAGTATGACGAAAAGTATGTGGCGAAATATGACGGCCAGTTCCCTCTTGCCCAGAATATCTGTTTAAAATATACCAAACTCCTTGTGTTGTTAGCGGACTTCCTTTCTGATTCAAAAACAAAACGTTTTCTTCAAGTTTAGGAAAATGCTTTTTTCTATCATCTAAGTAAAGTTTTAGAGCATTTTGTGCATCATCTTCAAAAAAAACTTTTCTATATTTTGAACCTTTTCCTTTTACAATTACGTTTGAATAATCGCCTGAAAAATCGCTTATTTTTATAGAAATCAATTCGCTTACACGACAACCGCTGGAATAAAGCATTTCAAAAAGTGCCTTATCTCTTGTTTCCCAAAGAATTTCTTTTTTTTCTGGCAAAGCACAAAGTTCATCAACTTCATTTAGTGTCATAAATTTAGGAAGTGACTTTGGAGAACGCAGAGATTTTAAACCAAGCGCAACGTTCTTTTTAATATAATTAAATTTTTTGCAATAGGCAAATAATGTTCGCTCGGAAGCAATAAATCTGTTTATTGAAGGAATTGAAAATTTTTTTGCACTTAAATAAGCCACACAGGAACGCAAGTCAAGAAGTGAAATTGTAGAAACGTCTCTTTCGCCGTCAAAATATTCTAATGCGTGCGCATAATCGTTTCCATAAGAAATTATTGTATTTTCAGAAAGTCCTCTTACAGATTTTAAATATAAAAGGACTTCTGATGTTGCATCTTCTAAGGTCATGCTTTAGCCGCTTTTCTCTCTTCGTTTTCTTTAGCAAATTCTCCGGCTGCTTCTGCTGCAATCGCTTCGTCCGGAGTGTGCAGATAATCACAATCAGGATTTATGCAACTTTTGTACGTGCCATTTTTTTTGTCATATTTTTCAACAAGAAACCAGCCACATTTTGGGCAATTTACGTTAATCGGTTTAAAATGACTTATAAAATTACATTCAGGATAATTTGTACAGCCATAAAATTCCTTACCTCTGCCGTGAGTTCTGCGAGCAACAATTTCGCCGTTACAGCCTTTTCTTGGACACTTTGCCAAAGGAATGCTTTTTGTGTTATGACATTCTGGAAATCCGGAACAAGCCAAAAAGTATCCAAAACGCCCCAATTTTTTAACCATTGGTTTTCCGCATTTTTCGCAGATTTGATCAGTTACTTCATCAAGAGAACCTTTTAAACTTTCCTGATTTTCCATAACTTCGTCACATCGCTTTTTAAAAGGCTCGTAGAAATCACCAATCATTTTATTCCAGATAATTTCATTTTTTTCAACTTTATCAAGCGTAGTTTCAACTTCTGAAGTAAACTGTTCGTTTATAACTTCTGGAAAACTTTCAATCAAAATTTTGCAGATAATTTTTCCGAGCGTTGTTGGAACTAACTGTTTATTGCTCCGCGTAACATAATATCGGTCTAAAAGAACGCTGATAATCGGAGCGTAAGTTGAAGGGCGGCCAATTCCTTTTTCTTCAAGAACTTTTACAATCGAAGCATCAGTATAACGCGCTGGTCCTTGAGTAAAATGCTGTTCAGGATAAAAAGAACCGCTGTTTAATTCTTCATTTAATTTAAGCGACGGAAGATTTCCGGTAACTTCTTCTTTTGAAGAAAGAGTTTTTATTACGTTATAAAATCCCTTTGATGTTAAACGGCTTGCACTTACTCTGAAAATTGCATCGCCTGAAGTAATTTCAACGCTTGTGGTTTTAGTTTTTGCGTTATTCATTTGACTTGAAACAAAACGTTCCCAGATGATTGAATATAAGCGCAGTTGATCGCGAGTAAGATATTCTTTTACGCTTTCTGGCGTATATTTTACATAAGTCGGACGAATTGCTTCGTGAGCATCTTGAGCACTTTTTCCTACAGAATATTCAATTTTTTCTGGCGGCAAATCATTTGGATAATTTTTACTTAACCAGTCGCGAACATCATCAATGGCGGTTTGCGAAATTCTAACAGAATCTGTACGCATATAAGTGATTAAACCCACGCGAGTTGAACCAATTTGAATTCCTTCATAAAGCTGCTGAGCAATTTGCATAGTTTTGCGTGAAGTGTATCCGAGGCGGGTTGCGCTTACCTGCTGGAGTTTTGATGTTGTAAAAGGTGCTTTTGGATGAACAGTTTTTTCAGTTTCTTTAATATCGCTTACAACACATTTATTGTTTTTTATTTCATCAATAATATCATTTACCGCTTTTTCATTTTTTAATTCAGGCTTTGAACCCTTGTACTGAACTAATTGTGCAGTAAATTTTGTTTTCCCCTTAACAAAATCAGCGTCTAGCGTCCAATATTCTTCCGGAATAAAATTTGTAACTTCATCTTCGCGCTCGCAAATAAGCCGCAATGCAACAGACTGAACACGTCCGGCACTTAAACCATTTTTTACTTTTTTCCAAAGCAGAGGACTTAAATTATAACCAACCAATCGGTCTAAGACACGGCGAGCCTTTTGAGCGTTAACTTTTGCGTCGTCAATGGTTCCCGGATGTTTTACTGCTTCTTTTATTGCAACAGGAGTAATTTCATTAAATACAATACGGTTTATTTTTGCAGAAGTTTTATCTTTAAGAGCATTATTTAAATGCCATGCAATAGCCTCTCCTTCACGGTCATTATCGGACGCAAGCAAAACTGACGAAGATTTTTTTGCATCACATTGAAGTTCTTTTAATAATTTAGCCCTTCCGCGAACTGTAATATATTCTGGCTGGAAATTGTGCTCAACATCAATCGCTAAACGACTTTTTGGCAAATCAATAAGATGTCCCATTGAAGCCTTAACCGTATATCCTGCACCAAGATAATGTTCAATGGTTTTAGCTTTTGCCGGCGATTCTACAATAACCAAAGTCTGTTTAGAACTTTTACTTTCTTTTTTTACCGATGATTTTTTTGCTGATGTAGAAGATTTTACTTTTTTTGTTTTAGATGCAGACGACTTTTCGACCGTAGCATTTTGTTCTACAGGTACTTCTGCTTCTTTTTTTGTTGTTTCAGCCATAAAA
>CAZDAY010000013.1:11194-16160 GCA_964503435.1 uncultured Treponema sp. | reverse complement strand
GTGTTGTAATTATCAATGCAGACAAAATTCAAGTTTCAGGTAACAAGCCTGATGATATGATGTATCGCCACTATACAGGTTTCGTTCGTGGTCTTCGTTCATATTCATTCAATGAACTTCTTGCAAAACATCCAACTGAACCTCTTAAGAGAACTATTGTTGGAATGTTGCCTCATAATCGTCTTGGTCGTAAAATGGCAAGTAATTTGAAGATTTATGCTAGTAATGAACATCCTCATTTAGCACAAAATCCAAAGCCTCTTGAAGTGTAATTAGGAGTTTATCGTGGTAAAGAATATTGCAATTGGTACAGGTAGAAGAAAAACAGCCGTAGCACGTGTATTTTTGCGCGACGGTTCTGGAAAAATTGTTGTAAACGGAAGAGATGCAAAAGATTATTTTTCTACAGAAGCTCAAGTTCGTCTTTTGAATCAGCCTCTTTTGGTTACATCAAATGCTAATAAATACGATGTTTTAATAAATGTTTGTGGTGGCGGTCTTAATGGTCAGGCAGAAGCTTGTCTTCATGGTCTTTCTCGTGCTCTTACACAAGTAGATCCAAACGCTCGCCCTGCACTTAAAGCAAACGGATTCCTTACACGTGATTCACGCATGGTTGAACGTAAAAAGTACGGTCAGCGTGGTGCTCGTAGAAGATTCCAGTTCAGTAAGCGTTAGTTTATATTTTTGTATAAAATTTATGCTTATTCGCAGCATAGAGCAGACTTCTCAAGGTGTTTATAAAATTTCACCAAATGAGGGGTCTGCATTTTTTTTGCGCAAAGATTATCTTTCTCTTGTTCCAGAATCAAAATTGTTGCCGTTTGGTTATGGGCGTTTAGATATTGATTTTGATGAAGTTAAACCTGCTGAATCTGATGCAGGATTTTTTAATGAAGAAGAATCTCAGGATATTTTAAATGCGGCTTTTATTTATTCAGTTGAAAAAATTGCTTTAACATATTTATCGCGTGCAGAACATTGCAGAATGGGACTTTACAAAAAGTTGCTTGCGAAACAAATTGATAAAAATGCAATAAATTCAGTTTTAGATTATCTTGAAAGCACAAATCTTTTAAATGATTACAGATTTTCATCAGCATGGCTAAGAACGCGCTCAATAAATCATTTTGAGGGACGCATAAGATTAAGTGCCGAACTTCAAAATCGTGGAGTTGAAAAAGAATCAGCAAAAAAAGCATTAGACGAATTCTTTTCTGACAAAGATGAACAGGAATTATGCAAAAAAGCGTACAAAAAACTTCAAAAAGTAAAAAAATCCGAAGAAAAATCAATTCTTGCCTTACAACGTTTGGGTTTTTCGAGTAAGGAAATTTTTTCTGTAGTCAAGAATTAAATTTGATTTAACTAATCAAAACTAGAAATTAAGTCTAATTATTTTTTATCAACTTTCTACTTAAAAATCTTTCAGTTTAACAGCGAAAATTATCAAATTTTGAAAAAAATAGAAAAATCAGAACTTTTATGATAGACTTAGGAAAATAAAAACTGGAGTTCTAATTTATGCCAAAAAAAGAAAATATCAAAGCGAAACCTATAGTTTATTCAGCGCTTGAAGTTGCGAATTTGTGCGGCGTAGTAAATCAAACTGCAATCAACTGGATAAAAAATGGATTTTTAAAGGCTTTTAAAACTCCCGGCGGTCAGTTTCGTGTTTATCCAAAAGATTTGCTTGATTTTATGAAACACAGAAATATGATAATTCCGCAGAAAGTTATAAATGATTGCAGTGAAATTCATAATCATAAAAAACAAAAACTTCTTATTGTTGATGATGACGAAAGTTTTAATAATGTAATGAAAAAATTTCTTGAATCAAAAAATTCTAATCTGGAAATTTTTCAGGCATTTGATGGATTTGAAGCAGGAAGTATTATGGCTCAAAAAAAGCCGAAATTTCTTGTTTTAGATTTGGATTTGCCAGGAATAAACGGAATAAAACTTTGCCACAAAATAAAAGAAAGTGAAATTCTTGGGTCGCCAGAAATTTTTATTGTAACTGCCTTGCAAGATGAAAAAATTGAAAAGGAATGTTTTGCTTTGGGAATTAAAAAATATTTTAAGAAACCGCTTTCCCTACAAAGATTACTTGAAGCTATTGAAGAATTTGTTTAAGAAAATCGTTTTTAACATTCTAAGTAAAATATTGTTTTATTAGGAATTTTAATGACTTTTCTAAATGTGCGGAAATTTGCAAAAAAATCACAAGTTTCCGCTTTTAAATTTTATGTTTACAGACGCACATAAACTTAAGTTAAAAAATTTACTTGCTTGAAAATCCGTCAAAATAATATGCTGGAAAACTTAAATCCGGCTTAATTAAATTTTCAACACAATCTGGAAGATTTGAAGAAGATTTTGAAAATTTTGAAATTCCCTTAGAAACGCTCATAAACATATCGTAGAAATTTTGAGTTTTTTTGTATTGATAAGTGTAAATTGGATAATCAGCAAAATCAAATTCTTTTCTGTCCATTGCAGACTGGCAAACTTCAAAATCACCAATATAATCAACAAGTCCGTTTGAAAGTGCCTGTTTTGCAGTGTAAATTCTACCATCAGCAAGTTTTTCAACATCTTGAATTTCCATTTTTCTGCTAGAAGAAACAATTTTTGTAAACTGCTCATAACATTCGTCGGCAACAGACTGCATAATCTGGCGCTGTTCATCAGTTAAAGGCTCGTTAAAAGAACCCATATTTTTGTTTTTGCCAGCGTGAATTGTTTCTGATTTTATTCCGTAAGTTTTCATCAATTCTGTCAAATCAAGAAACTGACCTGCAATTACACCAATGCTTCCTGTAAGACAATTTCTGTTTGCTGTAATATAATCCGCACTGCATGCAATATAATATCCGCCAGAAGCCGCCATAGAAGCCATATAAGCATAAATTGGACGTTCGGATTCTTTTTTATAATCCATTAAGGCCAAATACGCTTCGTCTGATTCGTAAACTGAACCTCCCGGAGAATCAATGTAAAGAATAATTCCCTTGTTGTTTGGATCATTTTTTAATCCGTCGATTGTGTTTAAAAGCCATTCCTGATTGTAAGTTTGATTTGCGCTTTGAATAGTTCCTTCAATTACAAGTTTTGCAATGTAAGATTTTTTTTGATTTTTAAAAGTAGATTTATTGCCTTTGTCGTTAAATTTGATGATTGGATTTAAAGGTTTTGAATTGAATTCTTTTGGTTGTATTTCATAATTCTGTGAAAAATTGCCGCTGAAAACAAAATCCAGTACTTGAAAAATTCCAAGTAAAAGTGCGAGTGCCAAAATAATTATAAAAACAGTAAGTCCTTTTTTTGATTTTTTTGACATTTTATTATGCCTCCTTTTTTGAATTTATATTTTAGTTAGAAAAATTTAATTTCCTCCAAAATCTTCGCCAATAGAATCAGAAGACGGCTCTCCAAAATCTTCAGGGCTAAGGCTTCCAAGTTTTAGTGCCTGACTTTTCATTGAATAGTAAGCGTTTGTAAAAGACATGGTTTTGTATGGAATTAACCAAAGTCCTAAAATTCCACATGTTAGAGCGTTTAAAATATCCCAGAGTAAAAAACTTAAATGCATAACAAAAAGTTCGCCCTTGTTGCCCTTAGTTAAAATTTTACTGATTTTCATTGCCTTTGTACAAGAAATTTTAGGATTTTCTGCCATAACAAAAAACATTTGAGAATAAGAATATGCTTTTACAATTCCTGGAATTATAAAAACTAAAGTCCACAGCGTCGTCCACAAAGAGTACCATAAAATTCCCAAAAAACCGCTTATACATTTTGAAAATCCTTCAATAAATTCTTTAAAAGAAAGTTTTTCTGTTGTATGAAACATTTTTACAAACAATGATGTCAAAGCCATAAGAATTGTACCGTAAATAAAAAACTCGATTGCAAAACTTATAATGTTTGAACTGAAAAATTTTGGGCTTTCAACTGATTCGTAATAAAACTGATAATTTCCCGGTTCATTTATAAAACTTGCACCATCAAAAATTTGTGAAAAATCGGAAAATGGGAAATTTCCAGTAATAATTGAAACGATTACTTGCGGAATGTTAGTCAGAATAAAAATCCCATAAATCAAAAGCGTTGCTAAAACTGGCGTGCTCCATCGGTTTTTAAGCTGCTTTTTTGCGATTTCTTTGTAGGCTTTTCTGTTAAACATAAGTTCTCCTTAAAAGGTTTTGTATTGTTTATTTATAATTTTTTCATTTACAGATTCTGAAACAAGTTCAGAATGACACAGTTTTTGCTTCGAGTAGCATTTGTGAATAATAACGAGTTTCTATTTTATCTTTTGGAATTTCAAGTAATTCTAAAAGATTTTCTATAGTTTTATAAGATTCAATTAAACTTTTTTCATCTGATTTTGGAGTTAAAATTTCAATTTCTAAAAAATCACCGAGTGCTTCTACATTGCAAAGTTCAAGCGTGGCGCCATTTAAAGTCCAAACTTTTACTTCTTTGTGTTTTTTTACGTAAATTTCAAATCCTGCGTCTTTGAAAAATGCTTCTAAAGGTTCAAACGAAGACATTTTACATTCTTTTTCATCGTTTACTTCAAAGGAAATTCCGTCTTTGCTGATTTTTCTTTCTTTTTGTTTGTAAGTTAACAGAAAATTTGCTGGTTTTTTGTTTTCCGGAAAAGTTTCTGTTCTTAGGCGAATAGAAATTTCGCTTGAATTTTCTGAAGTTTTTTTCTTTTTATAATAAACGTCTTCTTTGCTGACAGTTCCCTTATATGATGCAATTTGGTTGAGTTTTTGGATAAGTTTTTGTTTGTTTTGAACGTGAACTTTTAGTTCAATTTCTTTCATATTTATAATTTTACTTGAAAATGTAAAAAAAGTGTAGGGTCGACATCGTGTCGGTTTCAAGAATTTGTTTCGCAAATTCTCATGGTCTTTTGGTGTTTAGGCTGACATCCGTGTCAGCATTTTTT
>CAZDAY010000013.1:0-11094 GCA_964503435.1 uncultured Treponema sp. | reverse complement strand
AGCATTTTTTTAGTAACGTGTGCTAAGTGTTAGCAGATTCTTCGGGGCGGTCGCTAGTGTTTGAGTGAAACTTTCTTGCGATAAAGCCTAGCCTTGATTGTAGCACCGCCATTGCCTGCCTTTAGGCAGGCAATGGCGTTCTCTGCAAATGTGGCGGTTGATTTTTTAAATAAGTCTAAGTTGTTGCAGTGGCAGATTCCGAAACGAACTCGGAATGACGGAATTTTGCAGAGAATGTAGCGAATAGCGGAAGTGCGGAAAGCAAGCCGAAGTTGAAGAATGTGCTCCAAAATAAAAAAATAAAACAAAATCACTTTTGAATTAAAAAAAAAAATGTTAAACTCCGCTTATGAATAAATTTCCTTTAACACACGCTCAACTTTTGGATTTGAGCAAAAAATTTCCAACTCCATTTTACATTTATGATGAAAAAGGAATTCGCGAAAATATGGAAGATTTTAAATCTGCATTTAGCATTTTTCCTGAATTTCGTGAATATTTTGCTGTAAAAGCTTGTCCTAATCCTTACATTTTGAAAATTCTGGCGAAATTTGGCTGTGGCGCTGACTGTTCAAGCCTTCCGGAACTTATGCTTTGTGAAAAATCGGGTATTTTGGGTAAAAAAATTATGTTTACCAGCAACGATACTCCTTTAGAAGAATTTGTTTATGCGGCAAAACTTGGGGCGATTATCAATTTTGATGACATAAGCCATATTGAATTTGCTAAAAATGCTTTGGGCGGTCAACTGCCGGATACTGTTTGCTTTAGATACAACCCGGGACCTTTGAAACAGGGCGGAAATGCAATTATTGGTAAGCCGGAAGAAGCAAAATATGGTCTTACTCGTCCTCAAATGCTTGAAGCGTATAAAATTTGTAAAAATTTGGGCGTTAAGCATTTTGGTTTGCATACAATGGTTGCTTCTAACGAATTGAATCCTGACTTTTTTATTGATACGGCGAAGATTGTGTTTGATTTGTTGCTTGAAGTTCAAAAAGAATGTGGCGTTAACATTGAATTTGTTGATTTGGGCGGCGGTATTGGAATCCCTTACAAAAATGGTCAGCAAAAAGTTGATTTGAATTATATTGCAAAGGGAATTCGCTCTCTTTATGACAAAATGATTGTTGGTGCTGGATTAGATCCTTTGGCAATTTGTTTTGAATGTGGCAGACCGATTACCGGACCTTACGGCTGGCTTGTTACTAAGGCAATCCACGAAAAGAAAATTTACCGCGATTATATTGGCTGCGATGCCTGTATGGCAGATTTGATGCGGCCTGGAATGTACGGCGCTTACCACGAAATTGAAGTCAGCGGAAAGGAAAATGCTCCGAAAAATCATATTTATGATGTAACCGGTAGTCTTTGCGAAAACTGCGACAAATTTGCAGTTCAGCGTTCCCTTCCTGAAATTAACATTGGCGATTTGCTGATTATTCACGATGCTGGTGCTCACGGACGGGCCATGGGATTTAATTACAACGGTAAACTTCGCTGTGGGGAACTTTTGCTTCGTGAAGATGGTTCAGTTGTAGAAATCCGCCGTAAAGAAAATATTCAAGATTATTTTGCCACCTTGGATTTTTCTGGACTTGCTGATTTTAATTAAATTATGATAAACTTTTTTTGTTGGAAAACACTATGTTATAGTTTTTCTGATTCTCTGGAGAGTCAATAAAATTTTTGTTTGCAGAAATTAAAAAAACTTGGGGAATTTTTTGCTTGCACTTTGCTTGTTGTTTGCTTACTAGTTTAGGCTGATGATTTGCTTATAATTTGTTTGCTTGTCTGGCGCTTTGTTTGCACAGCGGATTTGCATGGCGATTTTTTCTTACGATTTTGAAATTTTGCATTTATTTTCAAGAATTTTATTGCGCCGAAGGGTTAAGGCTAAAACTTTTTCTGTATAAGTTTTCGCTGATATCTCAGGCAAATGGACAGGGCAATTTTTAAAGTTCTATTCACTCCTTAGAGAGCGTTCTGTTTTTTTTTATTTTCGGGCGCTCTTAATTTTTTTGGAATTTTATCTACAATCACTTAAAAAATTAGAATTTAAGTTTTCCAGATTTAAATTTGCAATGTTTAAGTTTGCAAGATTTAAGTTTGCTGAGTTTAAGTTTAATTTTAGATTTGATTGCAAAGGAAAATTCCAGTTTTTTATGACCTTTTCCGGTCTAAAGGGGAAAATATGTCTAATTTTCGACAAATTTTTGATTCAGTATTGGACAAAATTGATGGCATTGTTTGGGGGCTTCCAACAATTATTTTGATTTTTGCAACAGGAATTTTGCTTACAATTCGTCTTCGGGGCTTGCAGTTTACAAAACTCGGGCGAGCATTCAAATCAATTTTTTCAGAAAACGGAAGCGAATCTGGCGAAGTTTCAAAATTTGGTGCGCTTGTAACGGCTTTGTCGGCTACAATCGGAACAGGAAACATTGTTGGCGTTGCAACTGCGATTGTTGGCGGCGGACCTGGTGCTCTTGTATGGATGTGGGTTGCAGCCTTGCTTGGAATTGCAACAAAGTACGCTGAATGTATGCTTTCTGTAAAATATCGGGAAATAAAAAGTGACGGAACTGTTTTGGGCGGACCGTTTTACACAATCGAAAAGGGAATGGGGCCTAAGTGGAAGTGGCTGGCGGTTCTTTTTGCAGTTTTTGGAATGTTAGTTGGTCTTTTGGGAATCGGAACAATGACTCAGGTAAACGGAATTACCGCTGCTGTAAACAATGCCTTTGATCCTTCCAGCAAACATATAATTTTTTCTATCTTTGGAAAAGATATTACTTATGCAACATTTATTTCAGGACTTTTAGTTACAATTTTTGCAGCTTTAGTTATAATTGGCGGACTTAAAAGAATTTCAAAGGTTGCGTCAGTAATTGTGCCTTTTATGGCAATAATTTACGTTTTTTTGGGATTAAGCGTTTTGTTTATGAATGCGACAAAAATTCCAGCGGCATTTTCGCTGATTTTTAGAAGTGCGTTTGGTTATAAAGCGATTGGTTTTGGAACAATGGGCTACGTTCTAAAGCAAGTTACTGATTCTATGCAAAAAGGTGTTGCTCGCGGAATTTTCTCAAATGAAGCGGGACTTGGTTCGGCTCCAATAGCGGCGGCTTCGGCAAAAGTTGAAGAACCAGTTGAACAGGGAATTGTTTCTATGCTTGGAACCTTTATAGATACAATCGTAATCTGTACAATGACAGGTTTGGCGATTGTAATTGCGTTTTATGGCGATATTGAGCAGGCACAGGGAACTGTTGATGCGGCAGGAAATTTTGTTGCAACATGGAATAACGGACTTGAAGGTGCGGCACTTTCGTCTGAAGCGTTTTCTAGAGTTTTGGGCGGCGACGGTCATTCAGTTCAGTTTTTGCTGATGATTTGTCTGGTATTTTTTGCATTTACTACAATTCTTGGCTGGGATTATTATTCAGAGCGTTGTGCCGAGTATCTTACTCACGGAAACAAAACATTTGTTATGATTTTTAGAATTCTTTACATTGCGGCTGTATTTATTGGTCCTTACATGACAATTTCTGAAGTTTGGACAATCGCTGATATTGTAAACGCGCTCATGGCTATTCCAAACTGTATTTCTCTGATTGCGTTAAGCGGAGTTGCCTCGCGAGAAACGAAGACTTACTTTGAAAATCAAAAAGCTTTAAAATCAAATTAGTTTTTTTTATTATTTTGATTTTGACTAAGTGCCCGCTTTTCTACAAAAATCTAATTTTTCTGGATAGTGGCACGTTTTTATGTTTTAGATAAAGAAGATCGCTTCAAAACGGAGCGGTCTTTTTTTTGTGCTAACAGGAGATTAAAATACAAAACCGCTATACGGCAATCTATAAAATTCAAACTTGCACAGATTATTGGGTTATAGTTCTACAAGCGGATATTGAGCAACGTCGAAGTGTACCCACCGAGCCCGATAATGACAGTTTGTATTGCCCAACAATGACATATAACTTTCAGACAATGACATATAATTAATTTTGATTCAATAATTGCTGTGAAAGTTTTATAACATCTTCTACGCCGTTAACCAGAACTCCGCCCATTCCAAGTTCCAGTGGCAAAGATAAATCTATGTCAAATCTGTCGCCCACACTTAGCATTTGCTCAAATTTACAGTTTGTAATTTCTGCTGCCTTTTCTAAAATTTGCTGATTTGGTTTTGATTTAAAACAAGTGTCCAAACCGATAATATTTTCAATTTGATTTTCAATTCCGATGGCTTTTAAATTCTTTAATGCTGCCTGAACAGGATTATTTGTAAGCGCAATAATTTTGTATTTTGATTTTAATAATTCCAGAGTTTTTGAAAGTTCCAAATCTTTTTTTAAGAACAATTCCGGATGCAAAAATTCGTTTCGCCATTTTATGCTTTCTTGAATGCTGATTCCAAAATGTGTAAATGCGTTTCCTAAACTGATTTTTTTTCCATTATGTGCTACCGACCATTCTTTTCGAAAATTTTCCATTTTTTTTCGTGCATAATCCACAGTCCAGCCGTTAATTTTTGCCCAATGTCTGATTTGAACATCAACCTGCTCTGCAACATAAGAAGGGCAAGTGTAAAGTGTTCCGTCAATGTCAAAAATAATTACTTTTAAATCCAGAGGAATTTTGTAAATTTTCACGATTAAAGATTATATTTTGTTTTGACTTTGTGAACAAGGTTTGCCAGAGGATTTTATGGCAGAGGACTTACGCCGTGCTGTAGGGGCGAGAGAGCCTGTCGGCAGGCAGGCGGAGCGAGTTGCGCAGTCAAGCTTTGCTTGCGGAGCAATGGAGGCGATAAGCCGAAACCCCGAAAGTGCGGTTTTGTTTGGATTAAATTCCCGGAACGCAAAAAATTTTTTGGAAAAACAGAAAAATTTCGTCCAAAAAAGAAAAATCATTAGACTGGAGAACAGAAAGTCCGCTGCTTAAACATAAAAATCGCCGTTTGACCAGCAAATCCGCCGTGCAAACAGAAAAATCTCGGGCAAAACAGCAAATCCGCCGTGCAAACAGAAAATTCTCGGGCAAAACAGCAAATCCGCCGTGCAAACAGAAAAATCACAAATCTTTTATAAAAATAAAAATCAAAACATTGACGGTAATATTAGAAAATATTAAAATATAACTATCTTTTTTTTTGAGGTAAGAATAATGCCGTATTCTGAACCAACTGATCTTGCTGTGGTTGCCTGTCCCGGTGGGGAAGCTTTTGCGAATGAAGTTATTACTCACTTGCGCCACATGTACAAACATCGCTTTTCGTTAAAGCTTGATGCCATTTCTAAGCGCTATAATAAGGATAAAGACAATGTTATTCATCAGATGAATTTGCTGAATGACATTAAAACGTCTGATTTGGTTGTTCGTGGAGCAACTGATAAGTACAGACCTCCAGTTTTTAAGGTTAACGCACGATTTACTTATTTTGCGAACGGCGAATACAAATGTGAACTTCAAGAATGTATTCGTGGCAAGGACGTTTTTATTTTCCAGGATGTTGAAAATCACGAACCTATCGCAATGAACGATGGCAAAAATGTGATGAAACTTAGCGTGAATGATCACGTTATGGGACTTTTGGTTGCCATTGATGCAGTTCGTCAAGCGGGAGCACGTCAGATTACTTTGGTTCTTCCTGTTTATCCTTACAGTCGCCAGCACAAGAAAAAGGGACGTGAAGGTTTAACAGCGGCTCTTTTGGGTCATATATATGAAAGCATGGAAGTTAAGCGCATAATCACTTTAGATTTGCATAGCCGAGAAATTGTAAACGCTTTTAGTCATACTCACTGCGAAAATTTGCACGCTTCTTACCAGATTATCCGCGAACTTGCTAAGGTTGTAGACCTTTCTAAAGAAGATTTGGTTGTTGTTAGCCCAGACACTGGCGCTATTGACCGCAACAAATTTTATGCTACGGGGCTCAAAAAACCTTTGGCGATGATTTATAAAGAAAGAGATTATTCTGTGGTTACTCAAGACGCTAAAAATACAAACATCAAAAGCATTAAGTTGCTGGGCGATGTAAAAGGTAAGGTTGCGTTTCTTGCTGATGATATGCTTGGAACTGGCGGAACCTTGCTTAAAGCGATGGGATTTTTGCACGAGCAGGGTGCTACTAAGGTTATTGCTGCAATCAGTTTGCCATTTTTTACAGGAAATGCTATTGAACAGTTTGACGAAGCTTATAAGCAGGGATTGTTCTACAGAATTATTGGTACAAATGCGGTTTTCCACACTGAACTTTTGAAGCGAGAATGGTACATAAGCACAAACGTAAGCGGTTTGTTTGCAAATGTAATTACACGCCTTCATCACGAGCAGTCGCTTGGAGAATTGCTGGACAACCGTTCGATTATTGACAAGTTAATAAAGGTTAGCACGCCAGAAACTGAAAAAAATTAGTTATCTTGAGCGTAGTCGAACCACGGTTGGTGTACTTCGACCGCCCTCCAGCCTCACTTGAAACTTCGTTGTGAATACGCTCTTACGCTTATTCGCTGTTGCTTGTCTACGCCAATCAACAGCGAACTAAGGGGCTTACACGGCGGACTAGACGGTGGGCTATACTTTTCTACAAGAAAGTGCCAATCTATGTCTTTCGGCTATAAAACAAAACAACCAACTGTTACTGAAATAAGTAACAAAATAAAAACAAAAAGTGTATTTTATATGACAAAAACAAACAAAACCCAAGTTTTATGTGTAGACATTGGAACTTCATCTTTAAAAAGCGCCGTTATTGACGAAGATGGAAAAGTTTTAGCTTTTGACCGCCAAATTTTTTTAACAAAATCCACAAATCATTCTTCACGCGAATGGATTGAATGTGTAAAAAAATCACTTTTAAAATTTTCGCAAAGTTCCTTAAATATTTCTGCAATTTGTGTAAGCGGAAACGGACCCACGCTGGTTTCACAAAGTGGCGAAACTTTAATTTGGAACACTGATATAAGTTCACTAAAAATTCAAAAATATTCCGGGAAATCTCTGTTTATTCCAAGAATTCTGGCGTTTAAAGAAAAATTTCAAGAAGCATGGAAATCAAATGAATATATTTTTAGCGGACCTGAATATTTAATTTGGAAATTTACAGGAAAAGCCGTTTCAATTTTGCCAGAAAAACGATTCAGTCTCGCTTATTGGAGTCAGGACGAACTTTTATCTTGCTCACTGACAAAAAAAGAATGTCAAAAATTACCGCCATTTGTTGCGCCTTCAACATACGTTGGAAATTTAACAAAGGACTGCGTTTTCTTTTTGAATTCAGAAAAAATCGGAATAAATATTCACACGAAAGTTTTTTGCGGTGCTCCGGATTTTGTTTGCGCCATGGTTGGAACAAATACTTTAAAAAGCGGAACAATTTGCGACAGAGCGGGCTCAAGTGAAGGCATTAATTTTTGCACAGACAAGCCTTTTTTTGCGAAAGGAATCAGAACCTTGCCTTCTGTAATTGACGGACTTTGGAACGAAAGCGTTTTACTTGGCGAAAGCGGCACAAAATTTTCAAATTTCAAAATGATGATAGAACGCAAAACTCGTAAAGAAATTGATTTTGACACTTTGATTCATAACTGTATTCACTGTGATGTGCAAAATAGAATTTTTGGGCAGGGAAAACGTATTTTACAGGAAATTTTACAAAATATTTCAGACGGACTTAATTTGCTAAAAAAAGAATTTATTGCAAACGGCGGAACTTCAGATTCTTTTCCAAAACAAATGGTTGTAAGCGGAGGACAGGCAAGAAATGCTGAATGGAATCAAATTAAAGCGAACTTTTGCGAAATTTCCATTGAAATTCCGTCTTGTAAGGATGCTGAACTTGTAGGTGATGCAATTTTCGCATTTACAGGACTTGGAAAATTTAAATCAATTCAAGAAGCTGCCGACAATCTTTGCAGAAGCGAAACAATATTTTTCTAAGCTTATGATTTTGAATCAGGCAAATCTTCTTGTATAGCAGAATCTCTTTTTTGCTTTTCACTTGCTTTTTCAAGTACAAATCTAAAAAAGAAATCTTCCAGAGTATGTTTCGGACCTTCAATGCGTAAACGTTTTCTTGCACGTGCATTATCACGACGAACTGTATACAAAAGATAAAAGTCTCTGTAGTCAAGACTTACGTCTGTTTTTACACGCTCGCCCAAATAATTGCTCACTTCATCACGACCAATCGCCTTAACGCCCTTTTCCTTTAGAATTTTTCGTAATCGCAAAATCTGCTCGTAAGAAAGTCCAAACAAAAACTCTTCCATTGCCTGCGAAACTTCTTGATTTCCCAATCGGGTTTTAATAAAATCACGCCAATCCTGATCCATTTGAATGCTCACCAGCAAAAGTTCACTGGTTCCCATCATTGTGCCAAAAGCCGGAGCCAAAGTTCTTCGTGCGTTCCAAACATTTTGTAAAACTGGTGCAATGTCGTTTATATTCTGGTCGCTTCTGTGTTCCCAAAGAATTATTAAAGCAAAAGCCAGTTGGTGCCTTAGTTCCTTTGGAAGCGTATCATCTTTTATTAAATTTAAATAAACATCTTCTGCCATAAGCGTAAACATCATGGAAACTGTTTCATCAGAATATTCTTTTGCCTGCTTTTCGCTCATTCCTGCCTTAGTTCTCGCCAATTTTGACATTGAATAAAAAGTGTGAATTTTTGAAACTAAAAATCCTTTGCCTAAAATTGCTTTAGACGGCATGTGCAAGGTTGTGTCGCCATCGTGCTGATAAGAAATAATATTTTCGATAAGTGCTTCCGGTGTTCTAACCGAAGATGTTGTATCAATTTTTTCAAGAAGTGATGGAAATCTTGCAATCGCCCTTGCTAATTTTTCAATATTTTCCAATCTTTTTACAACACGCTCATAATTTGCTGGAGCCTTTTCTTTTAACGCCGCTTTTAAATTGTTTACAAGAATTTCCTGATGTGGAGTTAATACAATAATTCCTGTGTCAACGGCCTCTTCATCATTTTCCTCAGATTTATTTATAAATTCGTCAAGACTGACATTTGTAAATTCAAAGGTTTGCCCATTTTCATCTGTTTCCCTCGAAATTTTCGGCTCAACAGAAACGTATTCATTTATATCTTCAGAAGATAAAATATCTTGAGAAGTAAGATTTTCTTTTTCCATAAAAATACCCAAATTTGCTTAACATTATATCACAAAAAAGCATAGTGCAAAACTATTTTATTCAGTATTACCTGCCGATATTAAAAATATGAAAAAATTTTTAGGTTTAGTTTTATTTTTTCTGATTGCAATAAATTTTTTAAATTCTCAGGAAAGCCAAAATTCTAAAAATGACAGTTTAAACAAACTTTTTTTAAACCAGGGCGATCTTCTTATTGAACAAAATAAAACTGACCCAAGTGAAAATGGATTTCATTTATATATCCGCAAAAAAGACGGAATTGAAAGTGTAATGCTAACTGAAACTTCAAAGGACCCGAGCGGAAAAGCAGACAATTATTCTTACCGCGCACTTGAATGGAATAAATACAACGGTAATGAAAAACGAATTCTTAACGGAAAGGAATTAAATTCAAAATATGCACTTTATTCTTTGGTGAGTTCCACAGTTGAAAATCATAAAAAATTCGGAAAGGCTTTTCACATTTACATTCCGCAAACACTTGAATACGGTTATCCATGGACAAGAAATGGTAAAGTTTTAGTTGGCAAAGGAACTTTTATAAATATCAGAACATTTTCAAAAAAATATTGCGATTATTCTGGAGAATTTTTTGATAATCCGTTTATGTTTGATTTTTCAAGACTCAAAAAAAATCCAGATGAACTTGTTTTAACTGATGATTATAATTCACTTGCCGCGCAAAAATTTACAGAAATTGCAAATGCTGGCGGTGGAATTATTTCGTATTCAAAAGAAAATGAAAGCCTTGCCGAAGATTTACTAAAATCACTTGATAAATTGAAAGGCAAAAATAAAATTGATGTTGTTTTTGTAATTGATTCGACTGGCAGCATGAAAGATGATTTGGAGATTTTAAAAAATCAGTGGATTCCAAAATTTACAAAGCAAATAGAAAGTTTCCCAGATTACAGAATTGCATTGCTTTTTTACCGTGATTTTAATGATTCCTATAATTATAAGGGTTTGCCAGTAAAATATTTTGCTTTTACAAATCAGATTTCTAAATTCACAAAATATCTAAATACTGTTAGCATAAAAGGCAACGAAGGCGGAGATGTTCCAGAAGCAGTTTTTGAAGCCTTATATGCCGCTCTAGAATTTTATGATTGGCGAGAAGATTCAAGTAAAAAAATAATTCTTTTGGGAGACGCAGAGCCGCATCCTTATCCCAGAGGACCAAAAAAAATCAGTCAGGAAACAGTTATTAAAATTGCAAGTGAAAAAAATATTATCCTTGATTGCATAATTGTTCCTGACAATAAAAAATTCTAAATTTTATTTTGATTTTTCTGCGTTTTGAAGTGCGCTGGTTATTTTTGCATAATCATTTGAAGCGAGTTTCTTAAAACTTCCTGGTAAAACTCCCGGTTGAACTGAATCATAAATTCCAAGAATTTCTTCAAGAATTGGTTTTGCCAAATTATATTTTTTCTGTTTTACATAAATGTGGGCAATTTCGTATTTTCCTTCAACATAAGTTGCTGTATCCATTCCGTAGCGTTTCAGAAGAATATCATAATAATTTAAAGCTTGATTCGTTTTTCCATTGTCATAGGCAGTTTGTGCCATTTGGATAATTTCCCGATTTGTTGCTTCGACTGGAACTTCAATTTGCGTAGATTTGCATGCAATAAAATTTGCAAAACTAAAAAGTATTGCCGCGGATGTTAATAAAATTTTTTTCATATTTTTCATGTCCTCAAGTTTAACATTTTTTTATATAAACAACAAATCCCTTTTTTTCGTTACTGATTTTTTGTTTACAGTTGATTTTCTGTGCTAAGTTTGCACTTTTATGTTTGCAAGGCATTTTCTGTGCTAAGTTTGGGCTTTTATGTTTGCAAGGCATTTCCTGTGCTAATCGCCGCTTAAAATAAAATTCTAAATCCAAAACTTGACGCTTGAATTTTT
>CAZDAY010000012.1:0-16437 GCA_964503435.1 uncultured Treponema sp. | reverse complement strand
CTCTTGATTTATATGTTGGAACTGAAATAAGTTTTATGCAGGATTTTACTTTTTTTTCAATATTTCCTAATATTTTTGCAAGTAAGTTTTTATACAAATTATAATTTTGTCTTATAAGATTTTTATTTGGTGTAAAAGTTATTTCTTCGCTCATAAAATACAATGCCCTTTTGCACAACGTTAATTTTGTTTTTTCTAGTTTAAAACTAAGAAGCCACCCGTCAAACTAACGAGTGGCTTAATAAGCATTAAATTAAATCTTATTTTGCTTGATCACTAACTTGAGCATTAGAAGCAGAATCAGCATTTAATGAAGAAGTAAATTCTTCTTCTGTTGCCATCTTTTCTTTTTCAAGATAACGATTAACTTGTTTATTTCCAAAACGTGCCATTTCATTATTCTGACGATCACGTTCTTTCTTTGAAATAATGCCCCAAACATCTTCGTCATCAATATCACGATCGCTTGAAAGAACAGCAAGGTCATAAATAATTTTTACATCTTTGAAATAACCAATAAAGTTATCGCCATCATGCATTGCATCTCTGCAAACCTGGAAACCACAGAATTTTACAAAAGGAGTTCCACGTGGATAAATTGGATAAACTCTGATTTCACGAGTTCTTACATCTGAAATGTAATTAGGATTGCTCCATTCCAATGTTTTCCAACCATCGAAACAAAGTGTTCCCATATAATAACGTCTTTCAACATTATCATTATCTTTTAGAAGAACATACAACTGATGTGGGAAATTCATACCCATTGTTGTTACAGAAACTTTCTTCAAAGTTCCAACATTTTTTACAAGACCATATCCATCTTCAAAAAGATATTTACCTTTTTGTTCATCAGATTGAGCCTGTCTGTTACCATTTTCATCAGCATCAGCAAGAGGTTCGTAAGCCTGAATTTCAAAAGGTGGAACAATTTTAGCATTAGCATTATTTGCCCAAGTTGGGAAAAGAACACGAACACCCATTACATTAGATCCAGCAAATGGAACATCAGCAGAATCTTTTACAGGTGCAGCAACTACTTGAGAAAGTGCAATAGCTTCAACATTTTGTGCAGAAGAATTAAGTTGAACTTCCCATTCGTTCAATGCCAATGAAGTTTTCATAAGTGACTTCTGATCGTCAGTGAATGTAGCACCGGCAGCAACAGAATAATCCATAACAGTTCGGCTGTTCTGAGTTGGGTTTCCGTTTTCGTCAGCAACGATATCAGAATCAAGTTGTGTAAAATCAATAAGAACTGATTCTTTAGCGAAAACAAATGAACCTGCCATTAGAGCAGCGATAGCAAATACAAAAGATCTCTTCATACGAAGCTCCTTTTTAATAACACTATGATTGATGTAGCCTTGTAACTTTAAGTATCTATGAAGAATAGGTTTTTGTCAACTTATTTTAAATTTTAGGTTTCAAAAAAAACGAAAAATAAATAAGCAACAAAATTTATTTATCTTCATAAACGCTTTGCCCATCAATATAAATATAAATTTTATCAATATTTGTGAAATTCTTCACAATATTTAACTTTAACAGCTGAACACCTTCTTTTATAGGAGAATATTCAGGATGAACTTTTAATGCCTCAGAACTTAATCCGATATTCAATATTTTATCATCCAAAAAGCAAAATTCCAATGTAGTTTTTGGATTAAATAAATATTTATATCTGTTTGTCATGGGACCTAAAATTAAATCTTCAACAAAATAATTTATAAATTCATTATTTTTGATTGTTGAAGAACTGCTTGGTTTTTGGCGAACTTCAGTACAAATTTTCGGAGTATCAAAAGAGTGAAAATAATAAACAAAACGTGGCTGTGGATTTCTAATCGCATACATCACAAGTGAAAAAATCAGCGAACTTAAAAACACTCCAAGAAAAATATCTACAAGAATTCTCTGTTTTTTTTCTGTCATTTAAATTTATTTTCCTCATAATAAAATCGCACAATAAACATTTTTAGATTCTTCGCTTCACCACTCGAAACTTAGTTGCGAGTTCAGAATGACGTGTCATTTTACGCTTGTAAATCCGCGGGAACGTTCAAAATGCGTTATAAATGCTTCAAGTCCATTATATATTCCGAAAGATATTTTCTGCAAGTACTTGTCATCCGTAAGAAGAACCGCCTCATTTGGATTTGTAAGAAATCCTGTTTCAATCAAAACACTTGGCATATTTGCATTTCTAACTACAAACCATTCTTCTGCTTTTATTCCGCGCGAAGAACTTAAATTTCCGACTTGAGATGCAATGCCATCCATAATAAACTTTGCAATTAAAATTGATTCTGTTGTGTATTCCTCCTCCATCATACTATTTAGAATTGGTAAAAGGGATTTATCTTCTGTCTGCTCAGCACTTAAAACTTGCCGTCTGTAGCCAGGAGACAAATACCAAACTTCATATCCGGAAGCATTCTTATCAAGACTTGCATTTACATGAATTGAAACATAAAGAATTGCTTCGTTGGGTTTTAATTTTACGGAATTTGCAATTTCTGTGCGCTGTTGAAGAGAAATAAAAATGTCAGTTTTTCGCGTCATAAGAATTTGCTTGTCTGGATTTGATTTTTTTAAATAATCATAAAGTTTTAAACCGACACTTAAATTTATATCCTTTTCAACCGCATTTATTTTTTTTCCGTTGATTGTGTGAACGTAATTTGCGCCAGGATCTTTTCCTCCATGACCTGGATCAATTAAAATTGCACCGATTCTGTAAGGACTTGAATCGCTTTCGGTTTTGAAAAAATTTTCTGCATCATTTAAAAAATTTTCACTTGCAAGCAATTTTCCGTCGATTAAAACTGGCGAATTTTGTTTTACAATATTTTTGTAATCCTGAAGATAAAACGGAGAACCTAGAGTAAAAGATACTTGATGTCCGTCCTTTTCTAAAACGCAGGATTGCGCCAGAGGGTCATAAAAAAGATTCATGCCTTTTTGAGATGCGGCTTGTATTAAATCAATATTTTGAAGATTTGTTTGCGCTGAATTTTTTTGCTGAATTTGCTGATTTAGTTTTTGCTGATTTTGTGAATTTTGTGCGAAAACTAAACTTTGAAAGAGAAAATTAAAATTTACAAAAATCAATGTGAACAGAAAAAATTTAGTTTTTTTCATATTAAAACCTGTTTAAAATTTGCTTTTTCTTCCCACAGAAATACAATCACTCAGGTAAAGCATTCCCTGCAATCCGCCACGAAACATTGCCTGACAAAATTCAACTGCATCCAATTCCGGATGATCTGGAGAAATTTTATCAAACAATTCTAAACTTTTAAAAACGCTTCTGTGATTAAAATCTCTTCGGTCAAAAATAAGAGCGTTTTTGTTGAGCATATTCCAATCATCAGCGTAAGATAAAATTTTTTTACTTACACTTTCATTTTTTTTGATTTTACGAATTTCAACCGCCATTCCCAAAATCAATTTTTTTTCATCTTCAGAAAAATCAAACGCTGAATAAGGAAATCCATCTTCTGAAGGCAAATTTTGTCCGTTTAAAAAATTTTGAGTTTGCAGATTATTTGCTCTAAGACGAATTATAATAGAAGAAACTGCATTTTGCGCACTTGAAACTGCCAAATCATTTTTTGAAGCAAGGCTAATAATATTTCCGCATTTTTCAACATTGTTTCTTGGGAAATTTACCTTATCTCCTTTTTTTACACGCAGCAAAACGTTTTTTACAAAAGGCTGATTCTGAGCATTTTCAATTCCGTAAATTTTATAAACAATTCCCGGAATGGAAATAAACGCTCGTTCGGCACTTGTTTGAAAACTTTTTACTTCATAAATTTTATAAAATTCATTTTTTATGTTTAGTTCAATTCTTTTTGAAATTAAATCGTTTGCTTCTTTACCAAGCGAAATTTTTAATGCTTCCTTTGTTAAATTTAATCCTGATGAATATGGATATGTCCAGCCAGACATATATCCGCCAGAAAGTCGTGCGGCAATTTCTCCGACCATTGCTCCGTTTTTTGTATATTTGATATCTGCCTTTGCACAACCTTGACTTAAGCCCAAAGAATGAACGGCATTGGCGAAAGTATTTATTAGTTCATTTTTGATTTTTTCATCACAAAGACTTGGGAGCGTGTGGCCGAGTTCAATAAAATACGGTGGAAAATAAATGTGTCGGTCAGCAAATCCTGTAATTGTAAATGTATTTTTGTAAACAACCGCGTCGATTGAAAATTCCGGACCTTCCATATAATCTTCGAGAATTGCTCTTGAAGTTTTTGAATTTCGGATTGCGTCTTCTGTGGCAAGCAAAAATTCCTTTTTGTTACGAATTAAGCGGCAACCACGTGCACCCATATTGTCAACAGGCTTTACAACTTTTGGGAATTCGGTTTTTTCTAAAAGACCGCCACTTAAATAATTTGCAATTTCTGTTCGCTCGATGCTTTTAAAATCCGGAGAAGGAATTTTATGTTTTTTGAAACACTCGCGCATTAAAACCTTGTCGCTTGCATTAAGGCAGGCTTTATATTCGTGAGAAGGCAAACCGCATTTTTGGGCAACAAATGCAACGTTAGCAGAAAAATCAGTACCAACAGTAAAAATTGCTTTTAATTCATTTTTCAGTGAAAGTGCAAGTTCTGCAATTTTTTCTTTATCTTTTAAATCAATGTTTTCAAATCTGTCTGCATAAGGAACGCAAAGTGCTTTTGAATTAGCATCAACAACGAGAGTTTTAAAACCAAGTTCTTTTGCCGCTTCAAGTGCAGGTTTTTGCATAAGTCCAGCGCCCAAAATTAAAACATATTCTTCTGCCATAAGTTCCTCAAATCTTTATTTATAAGAATAAGTACTAAAGTTTTCTGCAGTAAATTTCAAAAGTATCGCCAAGTTTTAAAATTTTACTTGCAGCGCTTAAAGTTCTTTCCTGAATTGATGTTAAGTGTCCATGCTTTTTTGAAACAGGAAATCTTTCTGGATGAATTCCGGTCGAAATAATTTTTACAACCTTAAATCCATATTTTTTTAAAATTGATTTTGCAACTTTTTCTTCCCAAATCGAATAATGATCTTGCGGAGAATTTTCATAGAAATTCTGACTGTTATATTTTCCGCTTACCCCATTTGCATTTGGCGTGCTAAAAGCAAAAATTCCACCTTTTTTTAGCAAGGCTGAAACTGATTTTAAAACATCATCTAAGTTAGAAAAATGTTCAATTACATACCACATTGTAATTGCATCAAATTTGTCTATGCCAAATTGTTCACAAAGATTTTTGTTTGGAAAACTTGTGCAAATCGCTGGATAAGAAAGCGTATTTTTTACATATTCAACCGCTTCCTGACTGACATCAATTCCAAAAACCTGCCACATTGCGTTTGCCGCAGCATCCAAAAACGGACCCATGGCACAACCAATGTCTAAAACATTCGGCATAATTTTGTGATTATGCTTTCGGTATAAAAAGTCAATTAAAGTTATGCGCCTAAGTCCCTGTGAACGAATCGAATCAAAATCTTCGAGATAAGTTTTTCCGTATTGCTTTTGATAATCTGCAAAAAAATAATCGTGATTGTAAACAGTTGTTTTTTCCTGAATACTCCAGGACATATAAATCATTTTGCATTGAGAGCAACGTCTGAAAGTTCGCTTATGAGTTCTTGCGATTATTCTGTCATAAAAATTTTCTTTGGAATTACAAATCGGACAATATTTTTTGCTGCCTTTTGAAACTTCTGTAATAAATTGATTTAAATTTTTATCTTCAGTTGATTTGATTGAATTAAAGAGTTTTTCTGGCGTTTTTAAAATTTGAGAAATTTTTTTTGCATTTATTTGATTTTGATTTAAGCAGATAAAATTGTTGGAAAGCGAAAGTTTAAAATGAAGTTTTGTGGGCGCTACTAAAAGAACATGGCAATTTGCGCTTGCTCCTTCAAAAGCGGTAAAACCGTAATGGCTTACAATCAAATCGTACTTGTAAAGTTCTTCTTTTAAATTTTCGACTGGAGAAATAAGTTTTATGTATTTTTTTAAATTCTCTGGGATTTTGGATTCGAGTTCATCTTTATTTTTATTTGACGGAATGATTGCACTTGTAAACAAATTATTTTGCGCTAGAGAAATGGCAGTTTTCAAAGTTAAGTCGCAGGGATCTTCTCCACCAAAAACAACTAATGCGTTTTGAATTTGAGATTTTTTTTCTTCCGGATTTCTTACATTTTTTGGCAAATTCATAAAACTGTAATTTGTGCAGTTTACAATTCGTTTGACTTTTTTTTCGTTAACAGTTGGAATTATGTCGAGCAAATAATCAGCAGAATTTAAATCCGAAGAACCTTCATCAATAGAAAGAACTGAAGATTTTTTTTCAAGTTCCAAAGCAAAATTTTTATCAGTTTCAAAAAGGTCTGTTATAATTAAATTATAATTTTCGATTTCATTTAAATTTCTTATAATCTGAAAATCATTTAAACCTTTTTCACGAAATTCTTTTTCGATTTCAAAAGTTTGAGGTAAACTTGCATCCAGCGGAATGTAAATGTCATTTTTATTTTCTAAGGCGATATTTAAACATCTTCTTAAATGACCTGTTCCCTTTCCTTTTTGCACGCATGGAATTAAAAGTACCTGATATTTTATAAAATCCTGATTCAGTGCGTTTAGAATTTCTTCGCTTGTGTAAGGAGATTTTACAAGTTCTGTTCCCGAAATAAATTCTACGATTTGCTGTGCTCTTTTGTAATCAAATGGAGTGTCGATTGTGCTTCGTAAATTTGGGAAATTGAAGCGATGACTTGCTTTTAAAAATGAACAGTTAAATTGCTCTTTGTGATTATACAAGGCTGGTCCAACATGTTCATGGTCATAAGGAGAAGAACTTTGATTTGCTGCCTTAACCAAAGAATGTGCGTTAAAAACTTCAACTCCGCTACCATGAGGAAGTCCTGCGTAAGTCATATAATCTGTGGCTTCGTTTTCAGAATTTCCTTCGTAGCGTTTTGTAAAATCATCTAAAAGTTCTTGCGCTGCTTCGTAAAATAAAAACGGATTATCGGCGGTTGCCCTTAAAACGATATCTGCCTTAGACAAATTTATTACGTCAACAAAACGTTGCAAAACATCAGTTTTAGAACCTGCATAAAAATCCCACTTCATTTTTTTTGCAATAGGAGCGAGAGATTTTTCACTGTCAATATCTGTTGCAAGATAATATTTATCAGCCTTAACTTTTTTCATTGAAAGCAAAACCCATTCTAAAACAGTTTTTCCTCCCAAAGGAAGAAGTGCTTTTTCAGGAAGCCGAGTTGAAGAAAGTCTGCACTGAACAATTACAACCTTACGTTGTCTTTTACCAAAAACCTTTTGTAAAAACATTTATTTTTCCCAATTTTGAATAAGCGTGGCAGCATCAGTTTTAAAACGATACTGATTTTTTGACGTCCATTTTCTTGCATCATTAAACAAAAAAACTGTATCTGAAAAACTATAAGGACTTCTAAAATTAAATGCAATAAATGATTTTAGCGGAATATATGCGTGATCAGTTTTAAAAACCGGAAGAAGATTTTTTAAGTAAAAACGCATATAAGTTTCGTCTGGAGTTTTATTATAATTTATAACACTTTCTCCATAACGCAAAACTAATGAACTAGAAATTATTGTTTCTTCGCCCCACAGCCATGCACGCAAAAACAAATCAAGTTTCTGCCAATATTCAGATTTTATGGTGTAATCAATTCCGCCAAGCTGAATGTATTTGTCAAGATTATAAAATCCAGATAAGTCTGCGGAATAAAGAGTTTTGTCGCCGTCGCTGTAATTTTGAATTTCTTCAATTTGAAATTTTGATTTTTTCATGGAAGGTTTAAAACATACGCTCATACTGTCATAATTTGCACTTACAAGTCTTGGGCAAACACAAAAGACATTTTTATCAATCAACTTTTTTGCCATTAGACTTGTAAAAACAAAATTCTGAGTGCATTGTTCTTCCTGCAAAACCAAAACATTTTTAAACTCTGATTCAGACATTGCAAGATTTAACATGTCGCCTTCGCTTATATCATCTTCGAGCGGAACAATAAATTTTATTTGCGGAAATTGATTTGAAATTTCTTCGACATTATTTACTAAAGTTTTTCGTTCAACGCTGATTATTTGTGCAAAGCCCTTATCCAAAAGATTTTTGTAAACAATCTGTTTAAACTGATTTATTCCGTGACAAAGCAAAATGCAGGTTACAGGCATTTTTATTTCTGGAAGTTCGTGATTTCCTTTTACGATTGTATATGAGATTTTTCTTTCGTTAAAAATTGAAGGTATAGAATTCATCACAATCCTCGCATTTTTTTAAATATTTTTTTTCAATTTGATTTTGAACAATTTGATTTGTTTTCGCCCAAAGATTTTCCAAACCTTCTTCAAAAACATTTCCTAATTTTGTTTCATTAAAAAATTCTCTGCACAAAGGCATGCTTCCATCTTTTAAAATTGTAACATCGCGTTTTAAATGCCAGCAGACATTTCTTTCGTAAGGCGTAAGGTCAGCAACTTTTTTTTGCGGAAGAGTTTTGCAATAATCATCATATTTCTGGATTATTAAATGCCCCTTTGTTACACTTTTTTCGTCATGGTAAAATCTGTAAAATTTTTCAAGTTCGTCTTCGTTTTCTGTGGTTCTTGTAAACAAGGCATAAACTGAATCTGGAAAATTTTCTTCTAAAAGTTCAAGTGATTTTTTTGCTTTTTCAAATGAATCCGCAGGACAATTTTTGTGGATTTCAAAATATTTTTGCTCAGAAAAAGCGTCAAGGTAAACAATAAAATTTATACGTTTTTCGAGAGGCAAAATGTTTGAAGGAGATTTTTTTAATTCTGGTGAAGAATCCAAAATGTTTTTTATTTTTAAAACAATTTCCTGATTAAGCAAAATTCCTTCAGTTTCTAAAATCAAATTAAAATGCGGATTTTTTAAAACTTCAGAAATGTAAAGTAAAATCTGCGGATTTGTAAAAGGTTCGCCAAAAGCACTTAAAGAAATTACCGCTTCTTCGCTTAATGAAGAAATTTGAGAAAGCAAGGCTTTAAAATGTTCCAAATTCATTACAAAATTTTCGTCATTGCTAAAAGGAAATTCCGGATTGTAAGTTGCTGTGCTTGAAGTTTTTGAACTAATTTGAATGTTGTAAAATGCCGGAACAGTCTGATGAATTTTTGCTGATTTTTGAGCAAGTTCGCTTAGTTCAAACGCTTTAAACGGAATTTTTAAATTCAATGCTTCATCATAAAGATTTTTGCAGGCAAGAGTTAAAAGTTTTGATGAACATGAAAAATCAAATCTTAACATTCTGAAATCTTTTGGTGCAATATGACTTTCGATTTCAAAAGAATTTATATCAGTTTTTAAAACGTTAAAAATGCTCGTATCGTTTACTTTGCTTAGAGCAAGGTCGTTTTTGCTTTTTACAAGTTCGTAAATAAGATTTAAAGTTCCGGCAGAAATTACCTGAGGCGCAAAACCTTCTGGATAACCGTCGGCAAATGTGTATTCAGCTAGATATTTTTGATGTTCGTTTAAAATTTCAGAACTTAATTCTATGTCCAAAAAAGGCTTGTCGGCACTTGTGTAAATTGCATAATCTGCAGCAGTTTTTTGACATTCTAGTGCCATGTTTTCTAAGAGGATTTGTGTGTTCCAGGAAGATTTTTCTGTTATAACAGCAGAATTTATATTTTGATTTTTTAAACATTCTTTTATATTTTCTGAAAATTCTGGCTTTGCAAAAATTTGAACGGAACTAAGATTTTGAATATTTTTTGTCCAAAGAAGAACTCTTTCAAACGCAGAAATTCCTGAAAATATTTTGTCGAACGCATGAGTTAAATCGAATCCGCAGTAAATAAAAACAATATTTTTCATCTTTTCATTTATCGGCATTTTAAGTTTTGGTTTTAATAGTTTTTTATTTTTAGTGCTAAGTTGTTGCGCTGTACTGACGTAAGCAGAGGACTGCCTCTTTCTTGCAGAAGAACACAAAAAAAATGTACGGAAGCGAACTTAGGATTGGCAAAACATCTGCATAAACGAAGTGCGTAAGCCGTTTTTCAAAGAATGTTCTCGCTGGGAGTGCATTTTTTTGTGTTAAGCGCCAGTAGATTGCAAAGCAATGGAGACTAATGCAGAAACACTGGAAGGCGGGCCGAAGAAGTGAAATGTGCTCCCTTGAGAAAAAAAAATTAAACCTTTAATATAAAAATATGATTGAGCAGGAAAAAGACGACAACGTTTTTACAGTTTCGCAACTTACTGGTTTGATTAAAAATTTGCTGGAAGGAAGTTTTCCTAATATTCTGCTGAAGGGCGAAATTTCTAATTTTAAGGCAAACGTTTCTGGGCATTTGTATTTTATTTTAAAAGATTCAGTTTCGCAAATTAAAGCGGTTATGTTTCGTGGAAGAGCAGCGGCGCTTGACTTTGTTCCTCAAGATGGAACTTTGGTTCAGGTTCAAGGACAAATCAGTGTTTATCAGGTTCGCGGCGAATACCAAATTATTGTTAACAAAATGAAAAAATCCAGCACAGGCGACATTATGGAAATGATTGAAGAGCGAAAACGTCGTCTTGCGGCAGAAGGTCTGTTTGATTCAAAACGTAAAAAAATGCTTCCTTATTTTGCGCAGACTGTTGGAATTGTAACTAGCCCAACCGGTGCGGCTTTGCGGGATATTTTGAATATTATTAAACGCCGAAATGACAAGGTTAATGTGATTATTTTTCCTGCTGTTGTTCAGGGAAATGATGCGGCTTCTAGTATTATTAAAATGATTAAAATTGCGAACAAACATAAAATGTGCGATTTGCTGATTGTTGGGCGTGGTGGCGGTTCAATAGAAGATTTGCTTCCGTTTAGTGATGAAGATTTGGTCAGGACGATTGCTGATTCTGAAATTCCGCTTATTAGCGCTGTGGGACACGAAATTGATTTTCCTCTTTGTGATTATGCGGCTGATGTTCGTGCTCCAACTCCGAGTGCTGCAGCGGAACTGGCGGTCTGCCAGAAAAATGAATTTGTGCAGACTTTAAATGCCTTTAAAATTGATTTTTATAACAGCATTGAATCTAAAACAAAAAATTTGAAACTTATTTTAAATCAGTTTAAGCCAGAGAATTTGGCGATTCAAATTCAAAACATAAAGGCACCTTACATTATGCGATTTGACAGCGCACGAGATGCACTTTTGCGAAATCTTAGTGATTTAATTGAAGAAAAAAAACATAAAATTGAACTTTGCAAAGCGGATTTGAACAACTGCAATCCACAGGTTATTTTTAACAGGGGGTATTCTATGGTTTGCGACGAAAACGGTAAAATTGTTCGTGATGCAGAAAAATTAAAACCCGGAGAAAAAATCAGTATAAAACCTTCAAAGGGAAAATTTGATGCTTTTGTTGAAAAAATTTTTCCTTGAAATCAGAAGTTAAAATTTTTGCCTTGTTAAGAATGAAAACGTAAAAGTAAACAGAAAATTTTTTCTTGTGCCAAACAAGCGTGCCACTTACAAAAATCAAAATAAAAAATAAAAAAAATAAAACGGAGAAAAATGAAATGAATAATTTTGAAGATAATCTGAAAAAACTTGAAACCTTAAGTTCAGACATAAAAAGAACGGACATAAGTCTAGAAGATGCACTTAAAGATTTTGAAGAAGGAATTAAACTTGTAAAAGGGATGGAAAAAGAACTTGATGAAATTGAAGCGAAAATTCAAATTCTTATAAAAGATCCTGACTCTTTAACAGAAGACGAAAAATCTAAATCTTCTGCAAAACCTGAGAACTCTTCGGCGGCAGTTAAGGCAGAGAATTCAGAGGCGACATCTAATGCAGAAGATGCGTCTAATGCGGCTTCAACATCAAATGCAACAGCGGCAAAAAGTTCCGCAAAAAAAACTGCCGGTAAAACAGCAAAACAAAATGATTTTGACGGAGCGTTAGATTTATTTGCGCCAGACACAAGCGTTAACGGAACTCGAAACGTTTAATCAAAACAACTCAGGAAACTTAAGAAACACAAAAGGCAAAAAATAAAACTTTTTGCAAGGAATTTTTCGTATGGAAAAAAAGTCGGAAGAAAAAGCAGAACACAAATCTGTAAAAATTTTAAATCCTGAAGTTGCCAGAAAAATTGCTGCGGGTGAAGTTATTGACAGACCAAGTGCTATTGTGCGCGAACTTATGGATAACGCAGTTGATTCCGGTGCAACAAAAATTGATGTGGAAATTTATGACGGCGGAATTGAAAAAATTCGGGTTGTTGACAACGGAAGCGGAATGTTAAAAGAAGATTTGGAAACTTGCGCGCGTCCACATGCAACCAGCAAAATTTCTACTGCCGAAGATTTATTGAACCTTTCAACTTTGGGATTTAGAGGCGAAGCACTTTCTTCTATGGCAGCAGTCAGCCGTCTTGAAATAATAAGCGGTGGCTGGAAGATGAATGCAAGTGTAACAGAAAATCATATTTTAACGCCCTGCTCTTTAACCAGCGGAACGATTGTAAAAACTTCAAGATTATTTGAAAATTTTCCTGCGCGACGAGTATTTTTAAAACGAAGTTCCAGCGAAGCCTTAATGTGCAAATCAGTTTTTGATGAAAAAGTTTTGCCGCGTCCAGACATTGAATTTAGTTTTAGTCAGGATGGCGAAAAAAAAATTTCTCTTGAGGCAACAAATAGTTTAAAACATCGCTTTGTGCAAACAATGGAATTTTTTGAAAGTGAAGATTTGTTTTATGAAATTTCAAGCGAAAGTTCTGACAAAACATGGAAATTTAATCTTGTGATTGGAGAGCCTGCGGTAAACCGAACAAACCGAAAAAATATTTTTATTTATGTAAACGGACGAAAAATTCAAGAATATTCTTTAATGCAGGCGATTGAATATGGCGCAACCGGATATTTTCCAAACGGAATGCATCCAATCGCATGTCTTTTTGTTGAAATGGAGCCGAGCCTTGTTGATTTTAATATTCACCCGGCAAAAAAAGAAGCGCGTTTTAAAGATTTAAGTTCACTGCATCACGGAGTAAGTGAAAGTGTAAAAAACTTTTTTAAGCAATACACGGTAAAAAATTTTGTTGAAGAAAATGATAATTTTGATTTTTTGCAGACAGATTTTCTGAGCAAGAAAAATTTTTCTAAAGTAGAAAATGAAAACTTAGCAAGACAAGCGAGCGAAAATGAAAATGACGGTTTGCCGGAGAATTCTTTTTACAAATCAGAAAGTTTAAATGGATTTTCAAAAATTGAATCTGAAAGTTCGTGCAAAAATAATTTTTCTAATTCTGCGGATTTTTCTTCGGCAGCAGCTTCTGACGCAACAGATTTTTCTTCTGCAGATTTATCAACAGAAGATTTTTCAAAATCAAATTTGTTTCAAAATAAAAACGACAAAAACGCTGAAACGCACAAGTATTTTGTAAACCACAATTCACCGCGAAATTTAAATTCTTACCAGGACAGGCGTTCAAATTTTATTTCAAGTTTTTCAAATTTCGCTTTGGAAAATGATGCAAACAAAAATTTTGAAGAAGATGCAAAATCAACGGCAGGAATTTCTGGCAAAATCACAAAGGAAAATTATCTTAATCAAAATGCAAAAAATGAAGATGGTTTTAGATTCGTGGGTTCTTGTTTGGGAACTTTTTTAATTGCTGAAAAAAATGACGTTCTTTACATAATTGATCAGCACGCGGCACACGAAAGAATTATTTATAATCAGTTGATAGAAAAATCCGGTGAAAAACAAAATCTTTTGATTCCTTATGTGATTGAAACTTCTTCGCTTCAGGAAGATAAGTGGCTTGAAGAAATTCAGGAAAACTTAAAAGATGCTGGTTTTACTTGCAAAAAAATTGATGAAGGAAAATGGGAATTTTCTACTGTTCCAATTCGATGGAAAGGAAACGAAGCCTCCCTTGCTCACGACATTTTAGACAAACGTATAAATCCAAAAGATATTTTACATTCAGTTTTGGCTTCTACTGCTTGCAGAAGCGCGGTTATGGACGGCACGATTTTAGATGAAGGAACAGCTGCTGAAATTGCAAGGAAAGCACTTTTGCTTGAAGATCCGCATTGCCCTCACGGACGGCCAGTTTTTACAAAAATTACAAAGCATCAACTTTTTGAATTAGTTAAGCGCCTTTAAAAAACTTTACAAAAAACAAAAAAATGCATGGAAGCGAAGTTCTGCCTTGAAAAACAATCTGCACAAACGAAGTTCAAAGCCGTTTTCAAAGCAATGTTCTCGCTGGAAATGCATTTTTTTGTTTTAGGTTATTTACTTTGCAATCGACGAAAGTAAACCTGCAACTTCATCTTTTTTAAAATCCGGAGACTTTTCCTGAAGATAAACTAAATATTTTTCTGCACTCGCATTATCGCTCAAAGAAACACAAACTTTTGCCAGTTCCAAAAATGCGTCCCAGTTTGAATTTTCGGCTTTTACAACATCCTCGTAAATTACGCGTGCCATGTCGTACTGAGAATTTTGTGCGTAAGCCTTTGCCAAATTTGCGCGAACCAGATTATCTTTTGGCTGAATTTTCAGTGCATTCTGATAATATTTTACGGCGTTCGAATATTCTCCTTTTTGAACGTAAGCATTTCCAAGATTATTGTTGATTTCAAAATTTGCAGAATCCGAATTGTATGCAACATTTAAAAATTTTATTGCATTGTCGTAATCTTTTACATTTAAACACAAAACTCCAAGATTTTGATTTGCTTTTAAATGATTTGGCTGCAAGTTTAAAACTTCTTTGTACAAAGAAATTGCGTGCTCAAGATTATTCATATTTTCTTCGATTAGCGCGTAATTATAAATGATTGAAACTTTTTGATTTAAATTTCTGGTTAAGTTTTGATTTTCGTATGCTTTCTGGGCGTAATTTTGTGCCTGAGTAAATTTTTCCTGAGAAATCATTACGGTTGAAAGATTGTAATATGTCATTAATTTTTCTTGTTCTGAACTTGAACGACTTAAGGCGCGTATATAATTTTCTTCTGCGAGTCTGTAATTTTGTGCTGCTGAATAAACGTTTGCGAGTTCCTGATATGAACTTGATTTTGACGGATCAATTCTGATTGCCTGATTATACGCTTCAACTGCTCCACCGTAATCTTTTTGTTTTAACAAAAGTCTTGCTTCTGCCAAATAAGCATTTTCATAGTTTCCGTTGATTTTGTGTGAATTTCTGTAAGAATCTAAAGCCAACTTTTGATTATTTAATCGCTCGCTTACAACGCCCAAATTGTAAAACGCTCTGTAATTGTTTGCATTGTATTTTGTGCTTGTTGTAAATGAAACTTGTGATTCGCTGAATTTTTGCTGCTGAAACTGAACTCTTCCAAGTTGATAATAATATTCGCTTAAATCTAAATTTTCTAAAGACTGATCTTCTACGGCAGTTTTTAATTCTTTTTCTGCAGCCGCCCAGTTTTTTGAAGAAATATAATCCATTGCCATAATGTAATGACTTGCGCCATCTTGCGGATTTTTAGTTAAGGTTTCTTTTGCATAAGAAAGTGCGTTTTGTGCCGATTTTGATTTTTCTGGTTCGTTTAAAATATCAGAACTGCTTTGCAAGGCTTTTGCAATTTCGCTTAATTTGTTTGCCTGATAATTTGCGCCAAGAGAATCATTTTGATTTAAGAGATTTTTTGCGTTTTCAAAATCATTTAAAGCGCCGTTTATATCGCCCGCAGCAAGTTTTACTTTTCCGTCAGAAATCAATTTTTCAATTTGCGTGCGTTTCTGCGAATTTTCGGCTTCTCTTTGTTTTTCTAATGCCGCCTTCTTTTCTTTTTCCTGAGCAGCCTTTCTTTGTTCTGCAAGCCGCTGATTATTTTCTGCTTCGAGCTGAAGTTTTTTTTGCTGCTCTTCCTGCTGTTTTATGAGATTGTTTAAAGCGTCGGTTGTTGCGTCGTTATTTTGCTGCTGGCGGGAAAGTTCCTGCCTTAACGAATCCAGTCCGCTTTGCATTACATTGCTTAAAGAACTTGTGTCAAGATTTACAGAAATGTCGCCTGTTTTTTCTTGATTTTGATTTTGCTGATTTTGTGAAATTTGTGAATCAGAATTTTTTTTACCTTCCGCTGCAATCAGTAAAAGTTCGTCCGCATCCCTATCGTTTGGATTTTTGATTAAAAGTCCGTTTAAAAGTCCCAAAGCATCGTCGTACAAGCCCTGCTCAATGTATTTTTGTGCAAGTTTTAAAGTGTTTTGTCGCTCTTGATTTTCTGAATTTGATGATGTTTTTGAAGAGCATGTTTTTATGCCGAGTATTGAAAGTAAAATTATTAAAAGTGCCGCTGCGAAAATTATGATTAGCAGAAGTTTGTTTTTTTTCTTTGCTGATGGAGAATTCTCTGTTGTGCCAG
>CAZDAY010000011.1:0-16538 GCA_964503435.1 uncultured Treponema sp. | reverse complement strand
GGGGCGGACTGTTAGTACAAAAAATTTTATGCTTAACATTTAAATATTGCTTAACATTTAAATATGCTCCAAAAAATAAAAAATGCCATCCAACTTTCGCTGAATGGCAAAAAATTTGCTTTGATATTTTACAATTTACTTTTCAAGAATAAATTCTACACGTCTGTTTTTCCAGTTCACATCAGGATTACTTGTATCAGCAACAGGTTCGTCTCCGCCACGACCTTCAACCGTTAACCTTGCAGATGAAATTCCAAGTTTTACAAGTTGCTCTTTTACGTATTGCGCACGACGCTGAGAAAGTTCAGTAAGTTCATTCTTTTCTGCTTCAGTTCCAGTTACAATATTTGCGTGTCCTACAACAGTGACTTTGTAATCATTGAACTTTTTGAGAATATCGGAAATGCGTTTTAGAACAATTTGATTGTTGTCGGCTTGCTCTTGTGTAATTCCACGAACTCTTACGCTTCCGTCTGCATTTAAAACCTGAACATTAAAGTCGGCATTGTCGCCACGGAATACAATAGAAGGAACTTGCATTCTGAGTCTGCTGTTTTCGTCACGGATAACAAGAACGTCTACGCTGATTTTTCCAGTTTTGCTGTTTTCCATTCCCAAATCATCAGCAACTGTAAATACATATTTGTAATCTTCCGCTGATTGAACCAATTCGCCGTTATTTCCGCGACCGTCCCAGACAATTCGTTCTGCGATTGAAGTTTTTCCGCTTATCATCCAGAACTGTTTGTCGTTTCTGTCGTAAATTCTAAATGACCAGTTTTTAAGGTTCGCCAGAGAACTTGCCTTTAGTCTGATTCTTAAATCATCGTCATTACCGTCGTTGTCTGGGCTGAAATATCTTGGGGAAGTTTCAACATCCAGCTGAGGAGGATTCGCTGTGCAAACAAAACTGCCGCTTTCTGCATCAACTGCGTTTCCTTTTGAATATTCAACATGAAGTTTTGCAATAAATTTTCCGTCAGCAATAGTTCCATCATCTTTTTCGCCCGCCCATTCAATAATTCGCGGAAGATTTTGATTTTCTTCGCTTGAAAAAGTTTTTGCAGTGTTTCCAGCAGAATCGAGCATTTTAAGATTCCAGTTTGAAATTCCTTCAGTTAAACCAAGTTTGATTTCAAATTTTTGCGTATCTAAGAAACCATCACCGTTTGGAGAAAAACCTTCAAGTTCGTTTGTAATGTATGCACTAACCTGTCGCGCATCAAGATTTATATTGTTGATTCTTACGCTTGCAGAATTTCCTGCTTCGTCAGTTGTGGCAATGTTAAGATAATATTTTGCGTTTGCAGCTTTGTTTCCGCTTTCGTCAGTTCCGTCCCAAACAAAATCAGTAACCTGAGAATTTTGCCAGGTGAATGTTTTTACAAGTTCGCGTGAACTTTGATTTCGAATTTCGGCAGTCCACTTTGATTCCGCAGAAGAATTTTCGATTTTTACAGGAAGATTTTGCTTAGAACTCGTTGGTTCTGGAGAAAAATCCGTGTAAAGCACAGAAATTTCAATAACTGGCGGTTCAACATCGAGCGTGAATTTTGTGCTTGTTGCTTCAGAAGATGTATTGCTCATAGAAACGCTTTGAAGTTTTGCATAATATTTTCCGTCGGAGCAGCGGAGTTTTGTTTTATCATCAAATCCGTCCCATTCAAAATTGCGTGGAATGTTTCCTTTGCCGTCAAGTGTTTTTACAATTTCATCTTTTTCGTTAAAAATTTGAAGTTTATATGAAGAAATTCCGCTCATTGCAGAAGATTTTACAATCGGAGTGATTATAAGTTTGTCTTGAACATTGTCGCCGTTTGGAGAAAATGCAGTTGGATTTACAGAAAGCACAATTTCTGTTGTACTTGTATCCAAAGTAAACAAAGTTGTTGCAGCGCTGCCATAAGTTGCAGTATTTCCAGCACTTTCATAAACCGTAAGCTGATAATAATACGAACCGTCTTCTAAAAGTCCAGAATCATCAATTCCATTCCATTCAATGCGTTCCGGCAAATTGTTTCCAAAATCAAATTGTTTTGCAATTACTTCATTTGTCAGCGCTTTATTTGAAGAATCTGTTGTGCGGATAATTTTTCCTGTCCATGATTTAGGTCCTGTGTAATCTTCTTCGGGTTTTGCCTGCTGAAGAATTACATAATTTGTGGTGCCATTAAATGCTCTTTCTGAAGGAAGTTCAATTTGTGCAAGTGGCGGAGTGTTGTCAATAACAAAAACTGGCGAATAAAGTGGCTCTGGTGCATAACCATTTAAATAATGTGCCGTAAGTTTTGCCTTGTATTCACCTTCTGCCAAATAAGTGCCGTCGTCATTTTTTCCATCAAAAACTATTGTTGAAGGAGGATTTTGCTGGTCTGAATATGTGCGATAAATTGTATTTTCGTCTTTGTCGCTGATTGTAAGAGCCCAGAAAGTAAGTGCATTTACCGCAGATTTTGGGCTTGGAATTGTAACGTTAAGTTTTAGCGTTTTTTGCGGACTTGTATTTCCTTGTGGAGCAAAATATCTGCTTCCGCTGATTGAAATTGCAGTTTGAGGTTTTTCAGTTGAAAAGATGATATTAGAAATTTGCGCTTTTTCGCTTTTATTGCCCGCTTCGTCAGTTGAAGTAATTTCATAAGTGTAAACTCCGTCGCTAAGCAAGTTTTCATTGTCGTCAGTTCCGTTCCATGTAATTGTCAAAGGTTCAGCATTTTCCCAAACATAAGAGCGAACAGTTTTGCCTTCCGTATCGCTGATTTTTGCTGTCCACAATTTTTCTGCAGAACCACTTTGCGTAATTCTTAAAGTTGATTTTGCACCTTCACCAAAATTCTTTTCGTTTCCAGAAAGTTGTTTTAAGTTAATTTCTGGTGGAGTGTTGTCAACAATAACCTGAAGTTTTGAACTTTTTCCAATATTTTTGTTATCATCAATCGCTTCAAACTGATAATAATAAATTCCGTCTGGCGCTACAGTCCCATCTTCAAGAATTCCATTCCAAACCAAAGTTGCTGGAACTTCAACTCCAGTTTTTGGTGTAAAAATCGCTTTAAAAAAGTTTTTAAATGTAATTTTTTCAGGAAGTTTTACTTTATTTCCGATTGTACGGACAAGTTCATCATTTTCATTGTAAATTTTAAAACTCCATTCGTTTACATAACGCTTTTCATTTAACTTGAGAGGAACTTCCAGTTCATCTTGAACACCATCGTTGTTTGGAGAAATATAAGTTGGTCCTCTTTCTGCAAAAACATAAGAAGACGTAAGCATTATAAGGCTTGTAATTAAAACTTTTGTGCTTATTTTTTTCATTTTTAACTCCGATTATTCTTCGTCCCAAAGGATAATTTCTGGCGGCTGTTCATCTGCCATTCCAAGATTAAGTTTCGCAGCTCCACTAATTACTTGAATTCCGTTATAAAGATTTTGCCATGCTAAAACAGGAACAATTTCACTTTTTGCCAAATCTTCATTATTGCCGGTAAATTTACTTGAATTGAATGCAAATCTAAATGAAAGACTTACGCTTGGCCAGCTTATTGCCTGACTTTGTTGCGTTAATATTTCCCTTAAATTTGCTTCCCATGAAATATTTAAATTTACAATATTGTCGTAAGAAAATCCGATTGCACAATCAAAAATCAAATTTTGAAAAGTAGGAGCAGAAATATCCATGCTTATTCCTGAATTAAATTTACTGCGCAAAGCATTTCCGTTTTCATCAAGTTTTTTTGTTAAAGGATTTATGAGATTTGAAGCAAATGAAATACGTGGAGTTAAAATTCCCGGATAATTTGAACTTGCCTGGTCTGCATAAATTCCTTTTGTGCCATAACCAAACAAAGGTTTTCCTAAGTTAAGAAATGCAATTCCAAGTCGTGCTTTTGACAAAAATCCACTTTTATTAAAGAAACTTCCTTCTTTTTTTGTGAATTTAAAATCTTCAAACTGATAAAACATTCCTAAATCTGCACCAACTGTAAAATCTGAATCTGAACCAAGATAGTATCCTGAATACAAATTCATACCAACGGCAAGTTTTTCGTTGATTTCTTTAGCAATTCCGCCGTGGATTATAATTGAATTCCGAAGATTCATTGAATCAAAATTTGCAAAAATTCCTTGCACATCTGCTGAATAAACAAACCATTTTGTAGGAATTATTGTGCCTGCCTGAAAAGCCGAACCGAAAACGCCGTCAGTTTCGCTTTTTCTGTTTGTGTTAAACATGGCACTAAAACTTAAATCAACATCAACACGCTGCTCTAAAACTGATAAAGCCGGATTATATGTAATTGAAGAAGGAATTACCGTTAATAATGGACCGCCAGAAGCACTTGCCGCTCCGCCTAAAAGTTCAGGGTTTGTAAGTCTGAATAAACTTTCGCCGCCCAAAGGTGGATTATAAGCAAAAACAAACGATGTACAAATCAATGCAGCAAAAAGTATAAGCTTTTTTTTCATTTTATCCTCCGATTTTTGTTTAAAAGTATATTGGTTTTAATGCTTAAATTCAATTTAAGACAGATTTTGCTTTCCCAAAAGTTTTTGTTCAACCTTGTCAATAATCCAATCTGGAGTGCTCGCACCGGCACTTAAAGCAACGCTTTCCAAATTATAAAATTTTTCTGGAATTTCAGTTTCGTTTTCAATTAAAGCGACATTTGCAGAAATAAGTTTTGCACTTTCTAAAAGCCGCCTTGTGTTTGCAGAATTTTTTCCGCCAATTACAATTATTCCCTGCGCCTTTCCTTCAAGTTCTTTTAAGGAATTTTGACGGAGCATTGTTGCATTACAAATTGAATTAAAAATTTTTAGTTCTGTTGGATTTTGATTTTTGATTTCAGTACAAATTTTTTCAAATTCATTTAAACTGAAAGTTGTTTGCGCTAGAATTGCAATTTTTCCTGAAAAATGATTTTTTTGTGCTTCGAGAGCCGTTTCTAAAACAAGTCCATCGCCATCAATGTAAGAAAGAATGCTTAAAACTTCACCATGACTTTTGTCGCCAGCAATAATGATTTTGTATCCCTTTGAGTGCCATTCTTTTGCCCGCCGCTGACTCAAATGAACTTTTGGGCAAGTTGAATCAATTACAAAAACGCCTTTTTCTGAAAGTAAATTTAAAACCTTAGGGCTTGTTCCATGCGCTCGAATTAAAACAACGCTGTTTGAATCAATCTGATTTAAATCATTTTCTGATAAAACTTTTAAACCTTGATTTTCTAAAGAATTTAAAACTGAAGAATTATGAATTAGCGGACCTAAAGAAAAAATTTTTTTGTTCTTAAAATCTTCATTTTGAATTGCATTTTGTGCTTTTTTTACTGCATTTTCCACACCCATGCAAAACCCAAGAACACTTGCTCGTATAACTTTCATCGCTTTATTATACAATCTTTAAAATAAAGATTCTCGTGAACACAATACTAAACTTCGTACGGAGCACGAGAATGACAAGAATAATATATGGGGCTGTCTAAAAAGTTCACAACGTAGTGTCATTCCGAACTCGTGGTTGTTCAGTATTCGCCTGTCGAACTAGTGTAGATGCTATGCGAAGCCACCGAAGGCTAACAAGTTCAGCATGACGATTCTTATTGGACAGCCCCATGACAGTATTGTTTTGCCAGTGGACTTTTGTAAAATTTTAATTTTGTGCTACAGCAAAAACTTTTCGTGGTTTTACATGATTTGGATCAGAAGGACTCCAATGTTTTCTTGTACAAGAAATAAATCCTGAACTGATGAAAATTGAAGAATAACATCCAGAAATCAAACCAACTGTAAGAACAATTGCGAAATCTTTAATGCTTCCTGTTGTAAAAATCATCAAAGCAATTGCTGCAAACAAAGTTGTTACAGTTGTAATAATTGAACGACTTAAAGTCTGACTGATTGATGCGTCAAGAATATCATTGAAATTTTTTGTATCAATCAATTTTACGTTATCTCTAACACGATCCAAAATAACAACAGTTGCGTTAATTGAATAACCAAAAATCGTAAGAACTGCCGCTAAAGTTGTTGTAGAAAATTCTATTTGTGTCCAGAAAATAAATGTGAACATAATCAAACAGTCGTGCAACAAAGCAATAATTGCACCAAGTGCAAAATCCCAATGGAAACGAATTGTTGCATAAAGCCAAATCAAAAGAACAGTAAGAAGTGCCAGCAAAACTGATTTTCCAATTAGAGAAGTTGAAAATTGAGAAGCAACAAAGTCTGTTTTTACAATAGCAACATTATTTGCTCCGAATTTTTCTTGAAGAGCATTTGTAATTTCTGACTGGAGTTCAGCGCCAGAAGATGTATCATCTTTAATTACAGTTCTAATCTGGAAACTTCGGGAATTTTCTGTTCCTAATTCTTTTATATTTACATTCATTCCTGACAAAGTTTCTCTAACGTCATCAACATCTACAAGATTTTCTAGATTTGGAACATAAAGCAAAAACGGACTATCTGAAGAAAGACGTGAAGTTACAGCACTGTTTGTATAAATGCCATAAGTATCAGCATTTTCATTTGTAAGAACATTTGCAACAATTCCTTCAACAGAATTTAATGATTCTGCCATTGCAGAAACTGTTGGATTTTGTCCATAAGAAAAAGTCCTTGTTTCGTTTTCAGCACCAGTTCCGCTAATAACAAGACTCAAGGCAACATTTGAAGTTTCAAGACTTACGGTTGCGCTTCCGTTATATGTAATTTCCATTGCAGCAGGAGCAATTCTAACTTCTTCAATAAAACCTGGTGCAAAGTCAATACCAAGATTGATTCCGCGAACAAAAAATCCTACAACGCCAAATACAATAATTGCACAACTGATAATTGCTGTAGGCAAGAACGCTTTGCTAAATTTTTTAACTGACATTATTTTACTCCCCAGCCAATGCTAATGTTTTTCTTGTGGCAAACTTCTGTATTGAAATCAAAGAATAATCTTGAAACAAACAAAGCTGTAAATACTGTTGAACAAACACCAATCGCCAAACTTACAGCAAATCCTTGAATTGAACCTGTACCAAGCTGACTCATAAAGATTGCAGCAATAAACGTTGTAATATTTGAGTCCAAAATTGCCCAAAGTGCATTATCAAAACCAGAAGCAATAGAAGCGGCTCTGTCTTTTCCAAGTTTACGTTCTTCTTTTATACGTTCAAAAATAATTACGTTTGCATCAACTGCCATACCTATTGTTAAAATAATACCGGCGATTGTTGGCAAAGTAACAGTTAAATTGAAAGCACTTAAAATGCTGACCATTATGTAAAGGTTTAAAATCTGAACAATGCAAGCATTAACTCCAGCGCCCTTATACCAAATCAACATAAAAATCATAATTGAAAGAAGACCTATTGCTATTGCCAAAAGTCCTTGTCTGATTGCCTGATCTCCTAAATCCGCGCCAATAACCTGCTGACTTTCTACAGACAAAGGAACGTCAAGCCATGCAGTTTGTAAAACCTTGCGAAGATTTTGTGCTTCTTGCTGACCAAAACCTGTAATTGCAACACGTCCGCCAGTAATTGCATCCTGAATACGTGCGTTAGATTTGATTTTATTATCGCTTACAATACAAAGATTTTCGCCAATATGTTCACCAGTAAATTTCGCAAAAATTTCGCTGCCTTCAGAATCAAGAACAAAAGTTACTTGTGGGCGTCCAGTTAAATCTTCTGTTGTAACATCCGCAGACTGAATATGTTTTCCGTCAAGTGCAATTTCTTTTTTTACAACAAGATAACCTTCTCTTTGATCAAGACCGTAAGCATCTGTTGTGTAATAGCCCATAACTTCACAATCTTCTGGAATAATTGAACTGTCGATTAAGCGACCCTGAGAATCAAAAGTTGTTGCAAGATTATTATAATAATATTCATTAAATTTTTGAGTTGCATCATTATCCATAAGTCTGAAATTCAAAATTCCGCGTCCCTGGATAATCGAATTTATTTGATCCGCTTCTGCACTTCCCGGCAATTCAATGTAAATTCGATCTTCGCCTTGCTGACGAATTGTTGGAGATGAAAGTCCAAAACGGTCAATACGATTTGTAAGAGTTTCAACCGCCTGAGTCATTGCCGCTGCTTTTAATGTTTCTACATCAACATCGCCTTCCTGATTTGCAACAACAGAATCAAGATCCGCTTTTACAATAACATTCATACCGCCAGACAAATCAAGACCAAGTTTTACTGAATTCTGATAATTCTTTTTGTCTTTAAGAATTTTTTCGCGATAATTTGATTCAAAGGCATTTGAAAGTTCAAATTTTGAATCAAAAGAAGACATTACATCTTTTAAAGTCATTGGATTTGGAGCTTTTTTATTTGCAAGTTTATAATTTTTCTTTGCAATTTTAGAAAGCCATTTTAAATTCTTTGGAACTTCTTGATTTGGATCTTCTTTTAGAGAAGCAATAAGTTCATCAACATCTTTAGCTGCCTGAACAGTAGAATAATCACGAATTGCTTCCAGCGAACTCAAAGCCTTTGCCTTATCTTCTTTTGGAGTACGACCATACCAGGTAATTGTAGGCCAAAGAAATGCAAAACAAATAGCAAGAACGGCAAGAATAATAACAAGACGAGATCTTTTATTCATCTTTTTTATCTCCAGATTCTGCTTTTTCAGTTTCAGAATCTTTTACGGTTTCTTTAGTTTCTCTTACAAATTCAGTTTCTGATTTTGATTCAACTTCAGCATCTTTTTCCTGATTTTTTGCCTTTTTACCAAAGTTAAAAAATCCTTTCTTTTGTGCTTTTTCTGCCGGAGCCGCAGGTTTGTCAGTAACTACAGTAGAAATTGCAGTGCGATTAAATTCGATTTTTGTTCCATCATCAACTTTAATTACAACTGTTTGTTCTTTTGTTTGACTTACAACGCCGTGAATTCCGCCAATAGTAATAACCTTATCACCTTTTTTAAGAGCATCAAGCATTTTTTGTGTTTCTTTCTGCTTTTTGTTCTGAGGACGAATCATAAAGAAATACATGATTACGACAATAAGAATTAATGGGATAAGCATTCCAAGTCCGCCGCCAGTCGCACCTTCTGCAGCAGTTGTAGCAGTTTGAAGTAAGAATGTTGTAAATGACATAACTTTTCCTTCCTTAAAGTTTTAAAATATTACATTTCTAAATGTAGCCAATTTTTAGTTTTTAGAAATGCTGTCGGGTTTTAAATTTTGAAATTACAAAGCTTAAAAACGCCGCACTTTCAAAATTACCACTAAAAGTCTAAGTTTTAGCGGTTGCAAATTGAGATTTAGAATAACATTATTTGAACATACTTTCAAGAAAAATAAAGATTTTGTGTTTCTAGTTTTGAATTTTGCTCAGAAAAATTTAGAAAAACGCAAAGAAATTCGATTTTTTTGTTTAACGTCCCAAAAGTCTGTCTAACTCGGCATTTTTTGAGAGAATTTCAGAATCGTTTGGCTCAAGAGCAACAACCTGTTTTAAATAATATTGAGCACGCCGCCAGTCTTGTTTTTCATAATAAATTTGGTAAAGTTTGTAAAGTGAATCTTTATTGCGAGGATTTGCGGTTAAACTTGAACGTAAATTGCTTAAAATTTCAGTTTCGTTTGTGGAAATTAAACTTTTTTCGTAGTACAAAAAACTTTTCATTCTTGAATTTGAATTTTGCAGCAACGATTCAATCAAAGTTGAAGCTAGTGCCTTTTGATTTGTAGAAATTAAAACTTCAATGTAGGCTTGCTGCGCACTTTCATCAGAAGAATTTGTGTCGTACATAGTTTTTGCAATTTCAAGTGCTTCCTGATTTCTATTTAATGCAAGACAAATTTCTACGTGATTATGTAAACTTTCTGAATCTGCTGATTTTTGGATTACAGTTTGACTCATTTGATAAGCACTTTGCCATTCAGCACTTTTTATCATTTCAGAAATACAAATTTTCATTGCTTGAAGATTTTCTGCTTCTTCGCTTAAAATTTTTTCTGCCAGAGTTTTTGCACTAAAACCATTTAAACTTACATTTGCAGTAGAAGCAATTTGAGCGGCAAGCAGCAAAACTTCCTTATCATTAGGATAAAAATTCAAAGCCTTTTCGATTGTTTCTGATGCAGCAGAATTATTTTTATTCCAGTCACGCTGTAATTTTGTTCGTAAAATCAAATAATCTTTTGAAGAAGTGTCCGTTCTCGAATAAACATCAAGCAAAGACGACGCCCGAATGTAATCAGATTTATCCATAAGAATTTTTGCACGAAACAGAAGATAATCCAAATTTTCAGGTTCAATTAAAAGCAAGCGGACAATATAAGATTCTGCCTTTGTAAGATCGCCTATATTATAAGAAGCGTTTGCTGCAAGTTCCAGCGCTGGCAAATTCTGGCTGTAATTTTGCAAAATGATTTCCGCGCGATCCAAAGTTTGCAAAAAATCATTGTTTGCATAAGAACACTGCGAAAGTTTGATTTGAATTTCCAAATTGTCTGGAGAAGATTTTTCACATTCACGCAGATAATCGTAGGCTTTAAGAATTTCACCCTGTTTAAATTTTAAACTTGCAAAAAGATAATTTAATAAAACAGAATCACCATTATACGAAGACGCAAGTTCCAGTGCTGTCTGACAATCATTATAAAAATCTGTGCGTGAAGTTGAACTAAATAAAACCAGCGAAGGCAAAACTATTGTAAAAAAATCAGAATTTCCTGTGCTATAATCGTAAATTCCACGTTCTGCACTTTCAATCGCGCCAGTGTAAGAATTTTGAATGTTGATTTGCGGACATTCCCAATTTATTTTTTCAGAAGGCCAGACAATCTGCATAATTTTTGTGCTGATAAAAATCAGAATTTTTTCCTGTTCTGTGTATTCTTCTGAAGCGGATTTGTGAAGTAAAGAAACGCCTTGTCTTAAACTTGCAGGCGAACCATTTTCAATCAGCAATAAAACATTTGAATCTATGGAAGAAAAGTAAGTTTTTGATTTTTTTTTTGAACCTCCCAAAGAAATAATTTCACCTTCATTTTGTGAAGAATTCTTTGGCGTACTCGCACATGAGAAAAATAAAAATGTAAATGTAATCAGAGCAAAACATATAACGCTCCAACCCTTGTACATTACAGATTGTCTCCGTCAAAATCTACAAATTCTTGAACCTGGCTAAGAGTTTTTTTACCCCTGCTGGTTTTTAAAACAACAAATGTTATGATTAAAGCAATTCCTACAACAACAAAAATCAGCGGCCACCATAATCTTATAAATGCCGAAAATGAAATTGGAATTAATTTTAACGAGAATAGAAGAAAAACTATTCCTAAGCAAACAAAAAGAATTGCTGGAAATAAAAAAATTGATTTTAATTTTTTAAATCTAAAAATCTGATAAGGAATAAAAGATAATCCAGTGTTAATTATAACTATTGGCCAAAGTTCTAGCAGTGTAATTGCAAAATGCGCTGATTCTACAAAAAACGAAAGAATTCCGTTTAACACAAAAAATGTTCCGAAATAAATTAAACTTGGAAGTTTTAAAAATCCAAAGCAAACAAAAAAACATATTTCTGCAACAATCAAATTTATAACGCAAGCCATAACTTTAATTTCTTTGTTTACGAAAAAATTTTTTATAAAAATCACCAAACCCAAAATAATCAAAAAAAGTCCAATGAATAAAATGCAATTTGCAAGTACAGTTTGTTTTGTCTGCGGAATTTTCAGTGAAATATTTTTTTTAGCAGATTTATTATCAGGATTTGCATTAAAATCTGGCTGTTCAGTTTTTTTATCTTCCAAATCATTTTCTTTAATATTACTTTCTGACATTTTTTTCTCCTGTTTTTCCTTGCCCAAAATTCTGGCGGTTCTTAAGCCTTTAATTAATTTTTACAAATAAATTTTTACAGAATATCAGAATTAATTTCAAAATCAGTGAAATTTTGAAACTTCTTCATCATTATAATTTACAATAAGTTTTTTATCTTGCCAATAATAACTCAAATATAAACAAAAATGCACTCCCTGCAAGAACTGTCTTTGCAAAAACGGCTTCCGTGCATATTTTATTGCTTTTGTTTAAAACGTTAATAAGTAATTTATTGACATAACGCGTGGCTTTTGTAAAATTATCTTATGTTTAAATTTAAAAAACAAATACTTTTTGTAATTACGCTTGAAATTCTTTTTTGTATTCCAGTTTTTTCGAAAAATTCAAACTTAAATCACTTAAGAAACAATAAAAATTATAAAACTACTCAGCAACAATTGAAACAAGTTTTGCAAAAAGAAAATTTAAATAGCGAAACAAGATATGCTGTAGTCAACAGAATTGCAAACAATATGCTTTCAATAAATGATTATGGCTCTTTAATTTTATTTTTAACTGAATGGGTTGAAAAGCATCCAGATGACAATTATAACGCTTACTGGCTTTTGATGACGGCTTATTCCTATCTTGAAAATGACGGAAAGCCTATTGCAGAATATTATTTTGAAAGAATTATCAATAATTATGATGATTTAATGGTTCAAGGGCAGTCAATTCACTTTTTGTGTTTACAGCATCTTATACAAATCAGCACAAATCCAACAAATCGAATTACTTATTTTTATGAACTTATAAATCGTTTTCCAAATAAGGTTAGCACAACGGAACTTTATTACAGACTCGCAGTTGAATATGAAAAAGAAGCGGAATGGGATCTTGCAATTAAAAATTATTCTCAGTTTCTTGAACAAGATGATGCAAATACAATTCAAATTTCTGATCATCCGGAAGCATATCATTATGCACGGCAGTTAATAAATTTTAATAATTCGCCAAAAGATTGGACTTTTGAAAGTCTGGACGCTCTGGTTAACGCTGTAAAATCTGCAATTTCTTCTTATAATTATAGGGCTTTGGACAGATACAAGGCTAAGGTTAACTTTTTTTCAATGTCCTGGAGGCAGGATGAAACGGACGCTAATGCCCAGGAAAATTTTTCTATGCATTCTTTTATGCTGGGAAACAGAATTCGCTACAATGCTGAATTGGATTCTTCTTCTTCGCCAACCGAAGCTTATTTAAGAACATGGGGCTGGAGCACTTACGTTAACGTCTGGTATTTATATTTTAGAAAGGTAAATTTTCCCGCTGATCCAGAAATCCACGGACGCTGGGAATGGGCAGGAATTTATTTTGGCGAAAAACTTTAAACTTTTGATTTTAATATTCGTTTATTGTATGGCATCAAATTTTCTGTTTGCGGAAGAAATTTCCCGTCTGGAAAACAAATCAGAAAGTCTTGCAATAAATCAATCTGCAAATCAAAAAACATCTGAATTTTATACAATTTCTGAACCAACTAGAAAATCTGTGGGAATTTCTGGCTTAAACAAGTCATCAACAAAAAAATTCAGGGAATTGTATATGAGCGATTCTAATCAAATTTGGCTTAGTGCAGTTCTTTATGATTCAATTCCTTACAGACCTTATATTATTCAGCAACTGAAAAGACGAAAAATGCCTTTGTGCCTTCAGTTTTTACCAATTGTTGAATCAAATTACAAGGTAAAGGCAACTTCTCCGAGTGGTGCTAAAGGTTTGTGGCAATTTATGGAAAACAGCATGTCGCCTTACATGGAAAAAAACTGGTGGTACGACGAAAGGCTTGATCCATGGAAAGAAACTGACGCTGCTCTGTCAAAATTAACTGAAAATTATAAAACTTTTGGTGATTGGGCATTTGCTTTGGCCGCTTATAATATGGGCGCTGGGGCAATCAAAAAAATTCAAAAGCAATATCCGGGGAAAGATTTCTGGTGGCTTGCAGAAAATGGAAAACTTAGAAAGGAAACCGCCGAATATGTTCCTAAACTTCTGGCAATTTCTGATATTGTTATGAACGCAGAATATTGGGGACTTTTGAGGATTGCTGCTTGCGACAAAAGAATTGAAAATGTAGCGCCAAAAACTTACGATTATATAAAAATTACTGGAAGCATAAGTTTTGAAACAATTTCAAAGGCGACTGGAATTTCTGTAAGCACATTAGAATTTTTAAATCCGGCCTTACTTCACAACAGCACGCCTTCAAAATCAACCTGGCGACTTAGACTCCCAAAAGGAAGTGCAAAAAAAGCCGCCGAAGATTTAAGAAAATTTTTGAAAGAAAATAAATCTTAAACCTCAAAATTATTAAGCTGCTCTTTCATTACAGCAATAGCACTTTGTGTTGAAACAGCCATTTCGCTTACATTTTTGGTTACTTCGCTAATTTGTTGTGTGTCAGAAGTCATTTCGTCTATACTTCTAAGAATTGAATTAGATATTTTTGCAACCATATTCATATTTTCCAAAACCTTATCAATATCAATATTCATTTGATTAGATTTTTCTTTTACTTGAACTGACTGATTTTTTATATCGCCCAAAGCATCAAAAACTTGTTTAGAAGCATTTGCCTGCTCCGACATTGCGTCATCAATTTCCCGAATTATTGTGCTGGTTGAATCAAGTTTATCAATCATATTTCCAAACGAAGACTGAGAATTCTTTTGGAGTTCAACAACTTCTGAAATAGCAGAACTAATGCCTCTAAGTTCATTTGCAATTTTCTTAGACTGTGCTCCGGAAGTTTCTGCAAGTTTTCGAATTTCATCAGCGACAACAGCAAAACCTTTTCCAGCCTCGCCTGCATGAGCCGCTTCTATTGCCGCATTCATAGCCAGAAGATTTGTTTGACTCGCAATTTGAGAAATAATCTGGTTTGCCTTAACAAGCATTGCTGATTGATTAGAAATTTCATTAACTTTTTGATCAACTTTTATAAGTTTTAATTTACTGTCGTTAGCATTTCCACTGAGTTCAGCAAAACTTTCTGCCATCACTTTTACAGAATTTGAAACAGAATTTATATTGCTTAACATTTCTTCAATGGCAGCAGAACTTTCAACAATTCCGGCAGTTTGATCTTCAATAAACGAATCAAGTGCGTGAACATCAGAAGTAGTTTTTTCAAGAACAGAAGATGTATTTTCAACCGCCTGACTTTGCTGTTCTGATTGATGGCGAACAGCAGTTATATTAGAAAGAATTTGAGAGGTTGCACTTGCTGACTGCTGAGTATTTGAAGTAAGATTTTGAGAAACCAAGGCAAGTGACACTTCTGTTTTATTCAAATCAACTATAAGTTTCTGAAGCATTTCAATAAATTTATTTACATAAAATGCTAGACGGGCAAATTCATCTGTTCCCTTAATTGGAATTCTGAATGTTAAATCAGCCTTACCTGAAGACAAGTTTACAACAGCATTTCCAACTCTGCGCAAAGGTTTAGAAACCCTATTTTGTAAAAGTACAAAAATTAAAATCAGAGCAATAATTGTAAACAAAATCGAAGCTACAAAAATATTTCTAAACATATAAAAGGCAATGCTTCGAACTTCGTTAAGATTTTTTGCAATAGAAACTGTTGTTAAATAACGATTATTTGAATCATTTATGGGGAAATAATAGCATAAATAAGAATCGTTTTGAATTTCAACAATTTCTAAAGTCTTTTTGCCAGAGCGTGCATCTTCAATAACTTGAGTGTTTTCAATTTTAGTTCCCGTCATACTTGGAAGCGTTGTATATATTCGCTGATTTCCATCAAAAACTGTAATTTGAGATTGCGTATATTCTGAAATTTTTTCAATAAACGATTGATCGCATGCTTTAATTCTTCCAATAAGCGCACCAATAACTTTTCCCTGATAAATTAAAGGTCTTGCATTTATTGCCCAAACATAACCTTCAGAATAAACCAAAGTATTTTGAGTAGCACCAACCAAAACTCTTTTTATTAAATCCTCAGTATTATTTAATTTTCCATAAAAAGCTGGAGAAATTTGATTTCCGTCTATATCATAAAAACAAATTGACTGAAGTCCAAATCTCATAACGGCACCATTACAAAGCGAATCTATAAATTTATCATCTCTACCATTTCGTGAATATTCTTGTTCAAAAAGTTCCTTTGTTAAAGAAATTGCATTTGACAAAATCTTTTGCGTTGATTGGATTTCCTTTTGAGCAATTCTTTCCTGTTCAACAAGTTCAGCCTGATAAATTCTATTCATTTCTATACTAATAGTTCTCCATGTTAAAACCATAATGCAGATTGAATAAAATATAATTCCGCCCATAATGCAGAGAAATACATAGCGAACTATATTACCTTTAAGTTTTGCTACGTTTTTATCGGATTTTTTTGATTTATCTTTTAAATTTTCTGTTTTATTTTTTGAGTTTTTTGGCGCAAAATTTAATTTTTTTTGGTTTTGAAGTTCCATATTTTCCCCCTTTTCAGCAGACTTAAAACATATTATACCATATTTAAGATTTTTTTATACTTTTTTTTAATGTTGTAATTATTCCTGTGCTATGCAATGTGTTATTCCCGCACTAAAGTGCAAGTCGTAATTTTCCGATGTTAAATTTGACAAAAAGTTTTTCTGCGATTTCCAAATTTTAAATATTTGCATAAAATAAATTCTTAAGTTTTAGAAATATCAGGATTTTATATGATAAAAA
>CAZDAY010000010.1:0-16587 GCA_964503435.1 uncultured Treponema sp. | reverse complement strand
AAAAAACGCCCCGCTAAAAACAGCAGAGCGTTTTTCTTAGTTGTCATTCTGAACTTAATTCATCATCTGTTTTATATAGATTCCGATGGTTCTATAGGCTCACCTGCCACGAGTTCAGAATGAGCACATTTTGTAAGTATTTTACAAAACAGGCTTCATTGCAGTCATATATTCACGTAAGCGGCGACCAACAATTTCAATAGGATGGTTGCGGATTTCTGCGTTTACATCTACAAGTTGAGTGTTATTAACACTTGTATCTTTAAGCGCGAGACCTTTTCCAATTACATCTGTATGAATGTTTGGCATAAATTCTTTTTTAAGAAGTGGAACAGCGGCATTACTGAAAAGGTAGCAGCCGTATTCTGCTGTATCAGAAATTACGCGGTTCATTTCGTAAAGACGTTTGCGGTCAATTAAGTTTGCAATAAGTGGAACTTCGTGCAAAGATTCGTAGTATGCAGACTCCTGCTTGATTCCAGCGTCAACCATAGTTTCAAATGCAAGTTCACATCCAGCCTTTACCATTGCAACAAGCAAAATTCCCTTGTCAAAATATTCCTGTTCAGAAATTTCTTCGTTTGATTCAGCAGTCTGTTCAAAAGCGAGTTTTCCGGTTTCTTCGCGCCAGGTGAGCAAATCGTGGTCTTTGTTTGCCCAGTCTTCCATCATCGTTTTAGAGAATTTTCCGGAAATAATGTCATCCATGTGTTTTTGATAAAGAGGTGTAAGAAGTTTTTTTATTTCTTTAGAAAGTTCGTTAGCCTTAATTTTCGCTGGATTAGAAAGACGGTCCATCATATTTGTGATTCCGCCCCATTTAAGTGCTTCAGAAATAACATTCCAGCCGTGCATCAAAAGTTTAGTAGCATATTCTGGCGCAATTCCTTCGTCAATCATTTTGTCATAGCAGACAATTGTTCCAGCCTGCAACATACCGCACAAAATTGTTTGTTCGCCCATCAAATCAGATTTTACTTCAGCAACAAAAGAAGATTCCAAAACGCCAGCCTTGCTTCCGCCCATGCCAACCGCCAAAGCCTTTGCATAAGCCCAGCCCTTTCCTTCAGGGTCGTTAACTGGATGAACTGCAATCAAGTCAGGAACTCCAAATCCTCTCTGGAATTCGTGCCAAACTTCTGTACCAGGACCTTTTGGAGCGCACATTACAACAGTAATATCAGGGCGAATCTGCATTCCTTCCTCAATCATATTAAAACCGTGACTGTACCAAAGAGCCGAACCCTTCTTCATTCGTTTCATAACTTCTGTAATAACTGGAGTGTGCTGCTTGTCCGGAGTTAAATTGCCAACCAAATCCGCAGTAGGAATCAGTTCATCATAAGTTCCAACTTTAAAACCGTTTTCGGTAGCATTTTTCCATGACTGACGCTTTTCTGTAATAGCCGCTTCACGAAGAGCGTAAGAAACATCAAGTCCAGAGTCGCGCAAACACAAACCCTGATTCAAACCTTGTGCTCCACATCCAACAATAACAATTTTTTTGCCCTTGAGTGCATTAACGCCGTCAGAAAATTCCTCTTTTGCCATTGAGCGACAGTGTCCAAGTTGAAGTCGTGCTTCACGCCAAGGAATTGAGTTGAAATAATTTTCTCCCATTTTGTGTCTCCTAAAAATAAAAAAATAATAATTTGGGCGTTCCCGCGGGGCTGTCTGAAAAATAAAATATACAAGTTATTTTGTCGAAAGAGTTTCGCCAAAATAGATTTTTTATAAACAGTAAATTTTAATATCAGCCCCTTACAAGTTTTGTCCGTTTTCACTCCCAAAACTTGACGGTCGGGCTATTCGTGGTTCCGGCTCATCGCCTCCATTCCTACGGAACGTGCCTTCGTCACGCCACTACTATCCCTAACGCTTAAGTTAAGTTATGCTTAGATTTTACCAGCCAAATATTGTTGTGTAAAGTGAAATAAAAGAAATTTATTGTTGCGTTTTATGCAACAATAGTATATTTTTCTGCAAGAAACTAGCGGTTGAAATTTTGCTGCGAAAAAAAACACGCTCAAAAAAAATCCTCAATCCTTCGTGCTAAGTGCCAACAGATTGTTTTACCTACAGTTCGCAATGACGATTTACCGTAAATCCTAAAACCCAAGAACTAAACCCAAGAATTAAACCCAAGAATTAAACCCCAAACAAATTGAAAACTTCAACTGCATAATGTAAAATCAGTTTTATGCAAATTCAAAATAATTCTCTGGTTTTATACAAAAATTCTATTGCTTGCGTGCTTTCTAGCGATTTAAACGGCAAATATCAAATAAAATTTTTAAGTTCTGTAGAAAAATTGCCCACTTCAACTGACAAATCTGCAAGTTCAAGCGACAAAACCGCCAGTTTGCAAACAAAAGAGATAGCCGCTAGCACAAGCGCCGCTAACGCTAACAAAACCGCCAGTTCCGCAACATCAGCGAAATTCACATTTTCAAATCAAAATGTCCGCGCAAAGGATATCATTCTGTTGAACAATGGACCAGTTCAAAATCTGGAAAAAATTGCTGAAAATTGCGAAAGAGACGCTTGTAAAGAAGAAAATTTGTATAATCTGAATCAAGAAAACAAAATCGCGCTTGAAATTAAGGAATGCTGGGAACTTTTAGTAAGCGATGAATCTACTGCGAAAGAAGTTTTGTCTTTTGACGATTTATGTTCGCTTTTTCACGGAGAAGTGAACGCTGAAAACGCATGGACTTTATATACATCTTTAAAAAATACAGTTTATTTTGTTCAGAATTTAAAATCTCAAATGGAAGGAAAAATTTGTTTTTCTCCCAGAAGTCAGGAAGAAATTCAGGAACTTGTAAAAAAAGCTGATGAAAAGGGGAAGTCTGCTCAAATCCGTCAGGAATTTATTTCTCGACTCCGAGCACACAAACTTTTGGACGAAGATTCCAAATTTATGGTTGATGTTGAAGCACTGGCACTTGGCAAAACCGATAAAAGCCGGACATTGCACGACGCTAAAATCAAAGAAACGCCAGAGCGCGCCCACAAAGTTTTGCTAGACACAGGAATTTGGCAAATCACAAGAAATCCTTATCCAATCCGCTGGGGACTTTCCATGCAATCCGCTGCCGAAAGTCTTGCTTCTCCACCAGAAGAAGAGCGTGTAAAAATTCCACAGCTTGCTTATGCGATTGACGGTGAACATTCCACAGACCCCGATGATGCAATTTCCTGGGACGGAAAAAATCTTTTTGTTCACATTGCTGATCCTGCAAGTACTGTTATGCCAAATTCTTCTATTGATATAAGTGCTAGAAATCGCGGAGCAACGCTTTATTTGCCAGAAGGTGCGGTTCGTATGCTTTGTGAAGATTGCCTTGAAGATTATGCGCTCGGTTTAAAAGAAAATAGTCGTGCACTTACTTTTAAAATTTCTTTTGCTGATGATGGAAGTGTTGAAGATTGCGAGGTTTTAAAAACGCTTGTAAATGTAAAAAGATTGACTTATGCTCAGGCACAGGAACAATGCGAAAGTGCAGAACTTAAACCATTTTTTGAAATTGCCCGCAGAAATTTTGAACGCAGAAACAAGGCCGGTGCAATTCAAATTACAATGCCAGAAGTTCATATTTCTGTTGATGAAGAAAAAAAAGTGTCGATTGAACCAAACATTCACTACGAAAGCAACGAAATGATTCGTGAAATGATGCTTTTAGCTGGTGAAGGTGCAGCAAAATTCGCTTTTAAAAATAACATTCCGTTTCCTTACGTTAGCCAGGAAGCCCCAAATTTACCTTCATCGCCAGCTGACATTCCAGACGGACTTGCCGGACAGTTCAGACTCAGACGCTGTATGAAAAAGCGCTCCGTTGGGGTAAGTCCGGCAATGCACTGTGCACTTGGGCTTGGCATGTATTCTCAAGTTACAAGTCCATTGCGCCGCTACAGTGATTTGATTGCTCACGAACAGCTTCGGGCGTTTCTTGATAAAAGGCCCCTGTTAGATAAAGACGAAATGTTAATGAATCTTAGTGCCGGCGATGCAGCAGCAGTTGCAGCAAAAAAGGCAGAGCGAAAAAGTAATACTCACTGGAGCTTAGTTTATCTTCTGCAAAACCCTAATTGGACAGGAAAGGCAGTTTGTGTGGATAAGAGCCAGAAAATTCCGCTGTTTTCAATTCCAAGTCTTGCTATGGAAACTTATATGTTGCCGCCAAAAGACTTAAATTTGAATGAAGAAATTTTAGTAAAGGCAAGCAACATAAATATTCCAGAACTAACAGTCGATTTTATTCCGGCATAATTTTGTGATTTTGATTTGGAGCAAATTTTTATGTTCAACAATTCATCAAAAACTTAAGAATTCGCCCCAAACAAAACCGCCCTTCCGCACTACGCTAATCGCTCATCTCGGGCAAAAAAAATAAACCGCTAGTCCGTAAAAAAACTCGTCAGGGGCTGTCCAATAAGAATCGTCATGCTGAACTTGTTAGCCTTCGGTGGCTTAGCACAGCATCTACACTAGTTCGACAGGCGGACACTGAGCAAAGTCGAAGTGCACTAACCACGAGTTCGGAATGACACTAAGTTGTGAACTTTTTAGACAGCCCCCAATGTTAATAATAAAGTATTATCTTTGCCCGAGACTAAAGGTGCTCCACGGCGGGCTAAGTCTTCTGCATGAATCTTCTGCAGTCAGAACATTCAAGAGTGAACAAATCCATTGTAAATCAGAAAAAAAACTTACAGTTCCCAGCGAACATTAAAATTCGTAAGGTTAAAAGAAAGTTGTGCGTTTCCCAAATCCTTATTAAAATCAATATTTCTATGCAAAAGTGGAATTAAAATTCCCGAAGCACTTCCAATAATTGCGCCAACAATCACATCACTAAGAAAATGATTGCCGCTCATAATGCGACAAAGAGCCGTTCCTGCCGCCAAAACAGAACTTCCACAAATCACCGCAAGTCTTGGTAAACCGTCAAAATACTGTGAAAAAACAAAGGCTGAAAAAGAAGCGCCAGCAAAAGCCATAGTTGTGTGTCCAGACGGAAAAGAATTATTCCAGTCGCCACCGTCAACTTCGTCTTGAGGATATCCGTCAAAATACATATAAGGACGCGCACGATTTTCGCAAATTTTTATTAAATCTTTTATTACAAAAGCAAAAAGCAAGGTTTCTGCGTACATTGTTCCGATTTTAAACCACTGCGAATTCGGCGTTGCTAAATTTACTAAAGGAAGCAAAAGTGATGCACCGCAACTTACAGTTCCAACTAAATCCATCGTTTTAGAATAAGGATGCATAAAAATTCTGTCAAAAGAATTTACTCTGTTCCTTGAAAAAGTTTCGCTATTATAATCAACCTGATTAATTTCAAAAATATCGTCAAGCAAAATAAGACTTGCACTAAGCGAAAGTCCAGAACTTAAAAGAAGTGTGTCCATTGTAATGTCTAAATAAAAAGGCGAAGATTTGTCTTTTATAAAAAGTGAATTAAAAAACTTATTTTCGGATTCTGCGGATTTTGCTGATTTTTGAAAATACTCGTCATGCTGAACGATTGCTGAGTTTGTCGAAGTATGGTTCAGCATCTGTGACGTAAAGTTACTAAAAAAGATTTTCTCTTGTGAAAAATCTTGCAAAAAATTTTGTGCATTAAGTGAAAAAACAAAAATAAAACTTAAGAAAAATTTCACTAAAAAAGATTTGTGTTTACTCATAAAATAAATTATATAAAATTTTCGTGTAAGTGAAAACTCTAAGGCACTCTAGGGCTTTGTACTATATCATAGCCCGCACTGTAACACCTGCGTAGCAGTTCAAAAAAAAAACTTGAGAATCACTGCGAAAGAAAAATTCTTGTAATCACAAGAGAGAGATTTTAATTGTATGAAAAAACTTAAATTGCTATAATCAAAAACATGATAGTTATGAAATTTGGTGGCTCTTCACTGGCCAACTCAGAACGTATAAGACACGTAGCAAAAATTATTGAAGCGTATAAAGATGAAAAGCCCGTAGTTGTTTTAAGTGCAATGGGCGACACAACCGATCATCTTTTGGAAGCAGCAGATTTAGCGGTAAACGGAAAAGTTGATATTCAAAAAGTTGAATCTCTTCATTTACAAACTGCAAAAGAACTTGAAATTGAAGTTCCGGCAATTCTTGAACTTTTGACCGAACTAAAAACATTGCTCACTGGAATCAGCATGCTCCACGAATTAACAAAGCGTACTCGTGATTATTTAGTTTCCTTTGGCGAAAGAATGAGCGTCAGAATGATGAGTGCTTATTTAAATAAACAAGGCGTACTTGCAAAATTTTATGATGCATGGCAAATCGGAATGATTAGTGACTCAAATTATATGTCGGCAGAACTTTTAGATGAAGTCTGGGAAAACATTCCAAATCATTTAAATGATTACAAAAACGGCATTCAAACAGAAATTCCAATCGTAACTGGATTCATTGCAAAAGATAAAAAAGGCATTATTACAACTTTAGGACGCGGCGGTTCAGATTTAAGTGCAACCATGATAGGCGCTGCAATGTCCGCCAAAGAAATTCAAACATGGAAAGATGTAGACGGAATTATGACAAGCGATCCCCGTCTAGTGCCAAATGCCCATCTTGTTCCAGAAGTAACTTACGAAGAAGCACAGGAACTTGCAATGTTTGGCGCACAGGTTTTGCATCCTCGCTCAATGATTCCATGCCGAAAAACAGGAACTCCGGTTCGCGTAAAAAATTCTTACAATATAAAATCTTCCGGCTCAATAATTGTCCAAAAACATACAGTAGAACATCCGCTGGTTGTCGCAATTACAAGCGTAAAAAATGTCAGTTTAATAGACATCGAATCCAACCGTATGTTTGGTGCCTGCGGATTTCTGGCGCACGTTTTCAATCAGTTTTTGAAATGGAACATCAGCGTTGACGTTATTGCCACAAGTGAAGTTTCAGTTTCGCTTACGGTCAATGCTAAAACAGATTTGAGCGGTTTAATAGAAGATTTAAAGCGTGCTGCGGACGTTAACGTAAAAAAGGAAAAGGCAATTATTACAATTATCTGCGACGCTTCTCGTTCAAGCGGAATTTTAAGTCGTGCCTTTGCTGCTCTCGAAAAGGAAAATATCAACGTTCAAATGATTTCTCAAGGTGCTTCAAAAGTTAACATAAGTATGATTGTAGATAATTTTCAAGCCGACAAAACGGTTCAAGTTTTGCATTCAGCGCTTTTTGCTTAGTTTTTGGAGCACATTTTTTTGCTTGCGACCGTTCTTTCAGGGTTTCGGCTCATCGCCTCCATTGCTGCGCAACTCGCTCCGCCTGCTTTTAGGCAGTCGGGCTCGCCCTTACAGCACGGGCTAGGTTTTTCTGCAAGAACGTGAACAGTTTTCTGCTATCGGCCGAAAATCTTCTGCGGGGCGGCGGCGAAATGCCGCCGCCCCTTAAGCACTGGATAAGAGATGTTCCATACAATGCCGCAAGAAATGTCAAAAAATCAAAGCAAGGCATGCAAATCAATCAGCAAATAGTTTAAGCAAAAAAATAAAACTTAAAAAAAACAGACAAATTATCAGGAGATAAAAAAAATGAAAATCGCATTAGTTGGATACGGAAAAATGGGACACATGCTAGAAAGCACAGCGTTGTCCTTAGGAGATGAAATCTGCACCACAATCGACACATTCGCCCCAGACGCAAAGGTAAAACTTAACGAAGAAAATTACGAAGAACTTGCAGAAATTATTGTAAAAAGCGGTGCTCAGGGAATTATAGAATTTACACATCCTTCAAGTGTAATGAAAAATATAGAACTTTTACTTCCAACAAAAATTCCTTTAGTTGTAGGAACAACTGGCTGGAACGATAAACATCAAGAAGTTCAGGAATTAGCCGCAAAAACTAGTGGTACAATTATGACAAGTGCAAATTTTTCAATCGGCGTAAATCTTTTTTATAAAATCGTAGAAAATGCTGCAAAACTTATAAATGAATTTGATGAATACGACGCTGCAATCTGGGAAATGCATCACAATCAAAAAGCGGACTCTCCAAGCGGAACTGCCTTAGACATTGCAAAACATTTAATGGCAGGTTTTAGTCGCAAAAACAAAATTGTAGTTGACGCATTCCATTCAAAACCTCAAGCAAATGAATTGCACGTTTCTTCCACAAGATGCGGTTCGGTTCCGGGAACGCACACAGTTTTCTTTGACAGCCCAGCCGACACCATAGAACTTACTCACACCGCACGTTCAAGGCAAGGATTTGCAAGCGGAGCAGTTCATGCGCTAAAAAATTTAAAAGCAAAACTTGATTCAAAATCCTTAGTGCCAGGAAAACTCTACGGCATGAAAGATGTTTTCGACTGGATTTAATCAAAAAAATTGTCACCCTGAACTAGTTTCAGGGTCAGTAAATAAAAAAATCAACATTACAAATTTTTAAACTTGTTTTGAACTTATTGTCATCACTAAATCAGTTCAGAATTTTTTTACTAACAGATTCCGAACTAAATTCTGAAAGACACATATTTCTTAAAACCTGATTCCCATGAACGTTAGCGCTAGACTTCGTTTGTGCAGATTGTTTTCAAGTCAGAATATTGCCTACGTGTATTTCGTGCATTTTATATAATCAAAACTAGACATTTCATCTAAATAAATAAGTATTTTCTTCCGATATTAAAAAAGTATGAAAAGGCTTATTTTTTATAAAAAATTGATTCTTCTGTTAAGTTTAATTTTTGCATCAAGTTTTATATATTCACAAACAAAACACACCGTTGTAAAAGGCGAAACTTATTATTCCATAAGCAAAAAATATGGAATTTCTGTTGATGAACTTTGCTCAGCGAACAAGTTAAACACAAGCGATGTTTTAAAAGTTGGGCAAATCTTAAACATTCCGCAAAAAAATTCGGAGGCAAACTCTTCAAGTTCGGCAAGTTCTTCAAATTCAGCGGCGTCTTCAGCAAACAAAAATCAAAGTTCAGCAAATACAAGCGCAACTTCTTCGCAAAAAACCGCCAGTTCTGCGACCTCAAATTCCGCAAGTTCCACAAGAAAATTTGACACTTACACAGTTCAAAAAGGCGACACTTTTTACAGAATTGCAAAAATCAACGGAATTACAGTCAATGAATTAAAAGAAATGAATAATCTTGCTGATGACAAAGTTTTAAAAGTTGGCGATAAATTAAAAATTCCTGTAACAATTCTTGACACAAAAAATGCAAATCTTCCGGACTTGCCATCAAATGATCCAAGAAATTATTCTTCAAAAAAAGGCGACTCAAGTTTAACCTGGCCAGTAAAAAATCCAAAAGTTACTTATATGAATGGAAAGGTTAGCGGAGTTCAATTAAGTGCCAGAAAAAATGAAGAAGTTACAACAATCCGCGCAGGAACTGTAATGTATGTTGGAAATTATCGCGGATACGGGCAGGTGGTTTTTATTCAGTCTAAAACCGGACACATTTATGTTTATTCCGGACTGGGAACAATCAAAGTTAAAAAAGGTGAATATGTTGTTTTTGGTGATGTTTTAGGAACTGCCGGAACTGACAGCATAAAAGGCACTCATCAAATTTGTCTTATGGTGTTTCAAAAATCAGTTCCAGTTGATCCGGCAAAGGCTCCGCGTGGCTGAAATAAATTTTTTTAAATAATTCCATGCAAACTTTCGCGTCATCGTAGGCTCTGTGTGCAGCACTAACTTGAATGTTCAGTTTTTTTGCTAAATTTTGCAAAGTATAATTTCCTTTTTGACTTTCTTTTGCAAATTCAGGGAATGCCCATCGACTTAACGGCAAAGTATCAACACATAAATTTTTAATTGGTTTTGCAAACATTCGCTCTAACTGATTGTCAATAAAATACAAATCAAAAGGCGCATTGTGAGCAATTAAAACTGAATCTTCGCCAATAAATTTTAAAAATTCGCTGATAACATTTTTTGCATTATCTGCGCCACTTATCATTTCGTTTGTAATTCCTGTAAGTTGAGAAATAAAAGATGGAATTTCAATTTCTGGATTTATCAGCATGTCAAAAATTTGCGGATTTTCGTAATACGGCGAATTTCTGTCAAAACTGATTTTGTACGCACCAATTTCTAAAATGTAATCTGTTTTGCTGTTTGTTCCTGTCGTTTCTGTGTCAAATGCGATAAAAGTTTTATGTTTTTTAGTTAAATTTTCCAAATTTTTATATTGCGTAAATAAATTTAAATCTGCTCTTGTAATCATAGTTTTTAGTTTACATTTTTTTGTGAAAAAATCTATTGATTTTGGTTAGTTAATACTAACTTTTTTTATAAGAATTTGAATAAACAAGAAAAATAAAAGGGGCTGTTTAATAAGAATAAAAACCGATTAAACTTATTGTACAGCCCCTGAAGTTCAGAAATCTGCAAAAATTTTATTTGCTGTTTGCGTCAATAAACGATTGAAGTTCAGCCTTGATTTTTTCTGCAAAATCTTTTGCTTCTTGTTTAGATTTTTCAAAATCATCACCTGCTGGAACTGTTGCATTTATGTAAAATTTGATTTTTGGTTCAGTGCCACTTGGTCTGGCGCAAACTTTTGTTCCTCCGTCTAAGAAGAACTGCAAAACATTACTTTTTGGCAAGTTGATTGCTGTTTTCTGTGAAGGATTGTATGGATCAAAAGAAACTGATTCCTGAATGTCATTTATTTTAAGAACCTTTTTGCCACCCAAAGTTTTTAAGCCTTCAGTTCTAAGTTTTGACATAATTCCTTTCATAATTCCAGGCCCAGAAATTCCAGGGAAATACTGGTTAATTTGCGCTTCTTCGTAAATTCCGAACATTTTGTAAAGTTCATTCATTCTGTCAAGAAGAGATTTTCCCTTACTTGCCCAATAAAGAGTCATTTCTGCACACATTGCAGCCGCACTAACTCCGTCCTTGTCGCGAACTTCTGTTTCAATAAGATAACCATAACTTTCTTCATAACCGAATGCGTAATGTCCATAACCTTCGCGTTCCATTTTTTGAGCAACGCTTGCAATCCACTTAAATCCTGTAAGACATTCTTCAACTTTAACGCCATAATATTCTGCAACCTTGTCAACCATTGGAGCAGTAACTATTGAACGAATCAAATAAGGATTTTCTGGCATTCTGTTAAATTCTTTTTTAGACAGGAAAATGTAATCAGCAAGCAAAACGCCCATTTGATTTCCTGAAACCAAAACATAATTTCCTTTGCCATCAGGAAAGGCTGTTCCAAGTCTGTCTGCATCTGGGTCAGTTGCAATTACAATGTCTGCATTTTCTTTTTTTGCGAGAGCGATTGCCATGTTAAGTGCTGGCGCTTCTTCTGGATTTGGTTTTTCAACTGTAGGAAAGTCTCCGTTGCCTTCTCTCTGTTCTGGAACAGTAATAACATTAAGTCCCAAATCACCTAAAACTTTTTCTACGTGCATTGCGCCAGTTCCGTGCAAAGGCGTGTAAACAATTTTTACGCTACTGGCCTTTTCTTTAATAAGTTCTGGACGATAAAGATTTGCTTTTATCATTGCATCGTATTTTTCATCAAGTTCCTTATCAATAAGAACAATTTTTCCTTCTTTAACGGCCTGTTCTTTGTCCATAGTTTTTATTTCTTTTACAGAATTAACTTCATCAATGATTCCCTTGTCGTGCGGCGGAGTAATCTGTGCACCGTCTGCCCAATACGCTTTGTAACCATTATATTTTGGGGGATTATGACTTGCGGTTACAACAACTCCGGTTTTGCAGCCTAGCTGAAGAATTGCATAAGAAAGTTCTGGAGTTGGTCTTATTCCTGTAAAAAGATATGCTTTAATTCCATTTGCGGCAAGAACACAAGCAGTAATGTCGCTAAATTTTTCGTGATTATGTCTTGAATCGTAAGCTATACAAGCACTTAAAGTTCCGTCTTTTGCTTCTTTAGGAAATGCTTTTATAAGATAATTTGCAAGACCTTGAGTTGCCTTAGAAACATTCAGCGGATTCATTCTGTTTGTTCCACCGCCCATAATTCCGCGAAGTCCGGCAGTTCCAAATTCAAGACTTTGATAAAATCTGTCCTCAAGTTCTGATGTGTTGCCTTTTACATCTTTTAAAAGTTCTTCAACTTCACCGCGAAACTGTGGATCTTTTTCCTGAGCAATATACTCTTTTGCCTTAGCTACGATTTCTGATTCTTCCATTATTTTACTCCTTTAAATATTTTTATAAATAAATGTTTTCTGATTATAGCACAAGTTTATGATTATTTGCAGATTAAAAACTGTTCCTAGCAAAATTTTATTTTGAAATACTGTCGGCTTTTTCTAGCATATAGCTTTCCCATTCCAAAAGTGATTTTTCTGTTTGAACTTTATTTCCTTTCACATCGCACATAATTCTAAACACATTTTCAGTTCCGCTAGGGCGCATCCAGATAAATGCCAAAGGATTTTTTTTGTCATCATAAAATTTTATTTTTAAACCGCCGTTTCCGTTGTTCCACTGTGTTGCCCCGGAAATTTCTTTTGTTCCGTTTGTTGTAAAACATTCCCAGTAATCAAAATGATACTTTTCTTTAAGTTCACTTTTTAACTGCTTCCATTCTTGCTCAAAAATTTTCTGAAAGCGAAGTTTGAGTTTTCCCTTGTCTTGAGTTTTGACTTTTAAAACCGCACGTTTTTCACTTACGCCAGTTGTTGTGTATGCAGGCAGAGTTTCCAAAATATCCGCTAAAGTAAAATTCGCCTTGTATTTATTTTCCTGATTTGATTTTTTGCACCACAAATGAAAAAGTCCTTCTGTAATACTTCCATCTTTGTTTATAAAATCTCTGAGCGTAAGAAGTTTTATTAGGGCAAAAATGCTGGCCAAAGGGTCGCGCACGCTAGAAGGATAAGTAATGTTTCCGCCATTTGAACCTTCGCCAAAAATCCGCACATTATAACCTTCGCTTCGTTTTTCTCTGGCACAATTTACAACATTTGCTTCACCAACTTCCGCCCTGAAAATTTGCGCGTCAAAGCATTTACAAATTTCATCAATTCTCATAGAAGTCGGGCAATTTACTGCCACCGCCAGTTTTTTTTGCTTTTTGCTGATTTTCCAATTTTGTTCTTTCCAGATTTCAAAGGAAAGTTCGCTTAAAACGCAAAGTGCAAAAATTTCCTGAGCCTTTATTGCCTGCGACTTTTTAGTTTTTTCATTCCAGAAGACAATATTTCCGCGGTCGCCATCGCAGTCAGGCATATACCCCAGCAGAACATCAGATTTTCCTGCGTTTTGAAGTTCAGACATTCTCTTCTGGCACCAAATCAAATTTTCTGGTTCAGGAATAATTGCGTGTGCAATGTGTCCGCACTGTTCGTTAAATGCAATAAATTTTGCCCCGCAGTCAGAAATAAATTTTTCGTCAATGCTCATTGTTCTTGAAGAACCGTTCATGTCGCACAAAATTGTAAGACTTTTTTTTGAAAGTCCAAGTTTGATTGAATCAAAAATTTTCTTCTGGGATTTTGAATTTTCTTCGCCAGAAATTACTTGTTTTATAAAAGATGTGTAAGCGTTTAGAGAACGTTTTTTTAATTTTGCTGATTTTTCGATTTCTTTTTTTACAGATGATTCTGAACATGAAGTTAAAAGTTCCTGCGCGTGTTCCTGAGAATTTATTGCGTTGCATTTGATTTGAAAATTCTGAATAAGAATTTTTGCTTCGTTTGCATCAATAACGCCGCCACTGTTTAAACCAAATTTGATTCCATTGTGTCCGATTGGATTATGACTTGCGCTTACGTAAAAAAATCCGTCCCGTGATTTTGAATAAGCCATAATTTCTGGAGCACAAGTAATTCCTAGAAATTCAATTTTAATTCCGTAGTGAATAAAAACTTTTATTGCAGCGTTGCAAATTTCTTTGCCAGTTGGTCTTGAATCCATTCCGACTACAAGTACAGGCGATTTTTTGTTAGTTTTGCTGATAAAATATTGTGCCCAGGTTTCTGCAATTAAGGCACAAAGCAATGTGTTTTCTTTTCCAATGTGTTCACTTTTATCTTCTTCGTTAAGTGAAGGTACAAAAATTTTTCTCCAGCCCGAAGCAGAAAGAATCATATTGTGTTCCATAGAATATCTCCAAACGTTTTGATTTTTTATATGACGGCAAATTTTGTGCGCGTTAACAGAATATTTTTTGCTAAGCAGAAATTTCTCGCGTTAACAGAAAATTTTTTGCTAACCAGAAATTTCCTATGCAAACAGAAAAATTTTCTGTAAGCCAGCGAGACTCTCGCGTTAACAACAAAATTTTCTGTAAGCCAGCGAAAATCTCGCGTTAACAGCAAAATTTTTTGCTAACCAGAAATTTCCTATGCAAACAGAAAAATTTTCTGTAAGCCAGCGAAAATCTCCTCGCCCAAACAGCAAAATTTTCCGCAAAGCAAAAAATCCCCAAACAAACATAAAAATTCACTGCACATCAATAGCAAAATTAACCAGCTCAACTGCGCCTAAAATATTTATAACTGCAATCGAAAGCGAAAGTTTTCCACGCGTTAAACTTACTTGTCCCAAAAGTTGTTTTTCACGATCAGGATAAAGAATTTCAAGCGGATAATCTTCATTTCCGTGGGCACAAAGTTTTCCATTTCTGGCATTTAAAGTGTCGTAAGAAATATTTTCGTAAGCAATTCCATTTACTGAAATTGAAGTTCTGTAAGGAACCGCAACATTTTGGCGTTCTCTGTAAATATAATAAGTTCCAGCAGGAATATTTTTTTTATTATTTAATGAATAAGAATTTCCTTTTTTGTCAATTAAAATTACATTTCTGATAAAAAGTTCAAGTTCTCTTCCAATTCGTGGCATAAGAATCCGCGGATTTATCGCATTAGAATTTTTTGTGTCCAAAAGTTGAAATTCCAAACAGCTGTTTCCTTCCTGCCAGCCAGAATTTCCGCTTTTCCCAATATAAGTTCCCTTTTGAATTTCTGTTGATGATAAAAGTTCCTCTGAAATTGAAGATTCATCAATATTTCCATAAACCGAAGAAATATTATCGCTGTGTGCAAGAATTACAGCGTTTCCCAGCGGAGATTCAAACCAGCCAAAATCATCTGTGTGCTCCGTAATTACGGCAAGAACCTTTCCATCTTCGCAGGATTTTATATCCGAAGAATCACTGAAAATCAGCGAAGAACTAATTGTTGAACCGCGCAACTGTCCAAAATACGAATAAAAAGAATCTGCTTGAGTTTCTCCCTGAGGCCAGTCAAATGCAAACAAAATCGAAGAAAAACACAAACTTGCTAAATAAACTGCAACTTTTTTCATTTTCCATTTCCAAGTTTTATTTTCTAAAAACATTCATCAGCGAAATTTTATCATCACGACCAACAAAGAGTTTTTCGCCACGAACTTGAATAAACGCAAAATTTGCTTCAAAAGTAAATTCTGCCGCCTTGTTGTGAGGAGCTTCAATCGCTGTAACTGTATAAGAATTTTTATCACGACTTAAAACAAAAATCATTCCTTCAACAGAAGAATTTTCAATTTGTACAATGTTTCCCTGAATTTGAATGTGCTTACTTTTTAATTTTTTCAAGTTTACAATTCCAAGTCCGTTTTTATATCCATAATAAATAAGATTATTTTCATCATTAAATTTTACAATGCTCTGCTGATTTGTTTCATCTGGCACAAATTCATGAAAAATGATTTTTGAATGAGCGTTTTCATTTTGTGCAACAGAAAAGCGCTGTTTGTTGTGCCCTGAAATCATTGCGATTTTATTTCCATCTTCGCTTATGTCGCAACCTAAAATCACAGAAAGTTCACTTCCGCCTGGAAAAAAATTTTGATCAAGTTTTCCATCATATTTAAGCGAAACAATTTTTCCATCACTATAACCTGCAACAATTCCGTTTGAACTTGAAGAAAATGCTGTAATTGGCGCATAGTTTTCAAAAGTCCATTGCTTTTTACCGTCCGAATTGAAATACGCAAAAGAATTTCCGCCTGGCAAAAAAACAAAAATCTTATCTTTATCAAAAAATGGAAATCCGCTTTCTTCAAGATTTGCAACAAAATTTCCTGCTGGCGTAAAAAAATTAGTTTGCGTGTTTGAAAATCCGTAAGTACAATAATAATTTTCCGAAATTGATGCCTTTGCCGGATAAGAAATTGTGCTGAAAATTTTTCCGTTTGGCGTAAAATAACCAATCACCTGACCAAGTCTGTATGGAATTAAATTTGATTTTTCTTCTTCTGAAATTTCTTCTGTTCTGAAAATATTTTGTGTCCATTGCGGACTAAAATGAAGTTCTGTAGTAAGCGGTCGCATTGCCAGAATTATGTAAAGTAGACAAAAAATTGTACAAAAGATTAGAATTTTATTTTTAGCTTTCTTTTTACTATTCATGTTTTTTATCTTAACTATAAACGTTTTTTTTATCAATTATCGGCGTATGGGTGGGGCTTATGGGCGGGGGTTTTATCGTGGTTTTATTGTGGCAGCATAAGATTTTGCAGAAGATTTGATTTTTTTTCCTGTCTGTAAATTTAATTTATCATAAAAGAATAAATAATTATCGTTTTTCGATAAAAAAATATTGACA
>CAZDAY010000009.1:12922-17611 GCA_964503435.1 uncultured Treponema sp. | reverse complement strand
TTTTACAGAAAATTTTTCTGGTTTGTGGCACGTTTTTATGTTTTACCGCCCAAAGAATTTTTTGCTTAACCGAAAATTCTTGTAGAAATAAAATTTTGCGTTATAATGTTTTTAATTCAAATCTAAAAGGAGTTCATTTTTATGGCAAAGAAAAATTCTAAAATCAGTTTAATTTATTTGATTGGCATGATTTTAAGTTTAATTGGTTTTTGTGTTCCAATGTTCAGAGGAAAACTTATTGGCGCAACATGGAATGGTTTTAAATTTATCAATTTTGATAATTTTGGTTTTGTTACAATCGGTGCCTTACTGATTTTTATTGGCGCAGTTCTGGGAATTCTAGTTTCGTTTCTTTCAGTAAAGGACATTGTAAAACTTGTTGCGCTGATGGTTGGCATTGTGGGCGGAATTGTACTTGTAATTGGATTTAATCAGGATAAAATTTATCAGATAATTGCAAAAGGTTTCTTAAAATGTGCTTACCTTGGTTTTTATATGATTATTGCCGGCTGGATTGTTTCTCTTGCTGGCTACTTTCTTAAAAAATAAAACTTAACGCAATCATCAAGGGCTGTCCAAAAAGTATCGTCATGCTGAACTTGTTAGCCTTCGGCGGCTTCACACAGCATCTACACTATTTACGTATAGATTCCGATAGTTCTACAGGCGGATACTGAGCAACGTCGAAGTGCAACAACCGAGCCCTACGATGTTTGCGAAACAAACTCATGCAATAATGACATGATGTTTGCACGTCAAATATTCTGCAAATCATAAAATCAACTGCAAGAACACGCAAAAAAATTTATTCAATTATAAACTGATCAATTTGTGTTCCAATTTCGCCTATAGAATCTGACATTTTTTGACTTACATCGCTTAGCGCAGAACTTGTTTCTTTTATTTTTCCAGCGCCAATTTGCATTTCGTTCATCTTTTTGTTAATTTCATCGCTAACCGTCTGCAGTTTTGACATATTTGCCACAATCAGTTTGTTACTTTCCTGCATTCCTCTGGAAGCTGCCCGAACTTCAGCTGTAGTATCGTTCATATCACTTAACGCTTCGCTAATTTGCTTTGACCCCTGAGTCTGCTGTTCAAGTGCATCTTTTATTTGGCGAACGAGTTCATCAGTTTCGCTGATTTTTTGAGAAACATTGTTAAACGCCACACTAGACTGAACTGACGCAGAAACTACGCCTTCAATAGAACCGCGAATCACCTTTAATTGCGTTCCAATTTGCTTAGATTGAACACTTGATGTTTCTGAAAGTTTTCGAATTTCATCAGCAACAACACTAAATCCTTTTCCAGCCTCGCCCGCATGTGCTGCTTCAATAGCCGCGTTCATAGCCAGAAGATTTGTTTGACTCGCAATAGAGGCAATCGCCTGGTTTGCATTCTGGAGCATTTTACTCTGATCTTCAATATGCTTGATTTTTTCGTTCACATTATTTTGAAGCTTTACGCCTTCTTCAGAACTTAAAAGCAGATTGCCAAAAGAATCCGCCATTTTATCCATTGAAGAACTTACCGATGCAATGTTAGAAACCATTTCTTCTATGGCAGCCGAAGCCTGAGTAATTCCAGTCGCCTGTTCTTCAACAGAATTTTCAAGTTGAGTAATTTTAGCAGAAATATCATTTACACTTTGCGAAGTTTCATTTACGCCCTTTCCCTGCGTATCAATTTCCGTGTAAACCGAACGAATATTTGTAAGAATTTCAGAAATTGATGAATTTGTGCCAGAAATACTTGAACTTAATTCTTCACCAGCACTTTGAAGCAATTTTTTAGATTCTTTTATGCCAGAAATAATTGTCTGGAGTTTTTCAGAAAACTGATTAAATCCTTTTACAACATCACCAATTTCGTCGTTAGTTTTTATATCAATGCGTTTTGTTAAATCAGCATTTCCTGAAGCAATTCCAGTTATTGATTTTTTTAGAGTTTTTAAAGGTTTTAATGAGCCAAATATTGTCAGAATACTCGCAATAATCGCAAAAACAATCATCACTAAACTTAAAACAGCAGTTAAAAGTATCATTGTGTACATAGAAGCAAAAAAATCACTTTCTGGAGCAGAACATAAAATTGCCCAGTTACAAGAAGTTCCAACTGGCATATAAGCACAAAGCATATTTTTTCCAGTTTCAGAATCCTTATAAGTTGCCGTTGAAGTTTTGCCACGTTTTAATTCATCAATAATATTTTTTAAATTACCAGTTGCAGTTTTTCCAATATTTTCCTGACTTTTGATTTTTTCCATATCAGAATCGCCAACTGTAATTCCCGTGCGCATATTTATAATTTTTGGATGACTTTCCTTTCCAACAAACAAATTTTTACAAACATCGTACATTCTTTGCGCCTTTACAATCGCATAAACTGCACCAGAAGGCTGCAAATCCTTGTCAAAAATCGGCATTGCGTAAACCAGAACAAGCTGACCGTTAAGAATTTGCGGATCGCTCAAAGATTTTCTGCCAAGCATGGCATTTGAGTAGGCAGAAGTTTTGCTCATGTCACTGCGTTCACCTTTTTCATTGTACGTGAAGCCGTAAGCATCAAAAATGGAAACTGCAATATAATTTTTATCAATATTTGTTGCTGTTGATGTTATAAAATCAATTTTTTGTTTAAGCGGAACTGAAGAATCACGAACATAATTCATTGTAGAAATTGTCGTGAGCATTCTGAATTCGCGGTTATTTACTTCTTCAAATTGAATTGCAATACTTCGCGCAATGCTTGTTAACTCAGAATTCACGGATTCAGTTAAAGCATTTCTTGCAACATTTACAGAAACATAGCCAATTATTGAGTTTGAAATGACAATTATAATTATGATTGCTAATAAAAATTTTGATTTTAAGCTTTTAAGCACAGACCGCCTCTTTTTCAAAATAATAAACATATAAGATAAGATTTTATAATGGATTTTTATGACTGTCAAATTTTTGAAAATTTTGTTGTTTTTTATTAAAAATTTTTGATTTATGCGGATTTTGTGCTGATTGTGCATTGATTGCCTGCTGATTTTATAACAACACGGTTGGTGTACTTCGATAGACTCAGCAACCGCCCGTCGAACCACTAACCGCTACGTTCTAAACTTATTAAACAGCCCCGCTTGCAGAAGACTTAGTTCTAAAACCGAGAATCAAAAAAATCAGTTTTCACCAAAAACCATAAACCAGCGGGTATCTGGAGAAAGCCAGTATTTTTTGAAAACATTTTGAATGTCGCCGGCAGTAAGATTTCGAACTTGCTCCAGTTGAATCAAATCATAATTTATGTCGTTGAACTGCAAAAGATTATAAATCAATTTTAAAGCGAGTCCTTCACTTGTTTCATAAGAAGCGTAAGTTGAATTTATATAAGAATTTTTATATCCTTCCAGCCGATTTTCTATGCTTGTAAAAACATATTCTCCATTTTGATTTTGTTCTTCAATCAATTTATTTTGTGCCATATAATTTCTGGCTTCTTCCATATATTTTTTGTAATTTTCAAAATCAGAAAGTCGGTAAATATATTCTGCTCCGTAAGGCGCTTTTGAACCAACAACATAAGAACTTGGTGAATAACATGCACCATAATGCTCACGAACAACATTAAAAAGCACATCACTGAAAATATTTGCACAAATTGCCGCTGGAATATATTCCGAACTTGTGTTTGACGGACTTGCAAAAACTCTTGCCACAAAACCGGTTCCGTTTGCGCTTGGATTTTTTAAAATTACGTCTGGAGCGTTTTGAATTTTTAATAAAGGCGGATTTTTAAAATCTACTGACGCTTCGTTCGAAGAACTTACACTTGGCTGGGCGGAACTGTCAGTTTCTTGCGAGAAAGTGCCAGTTTTGTCTGCCAAACCAAGACTTTTGTCGCGAGAACCGAAAGTTTCGCCAGCAAAACCGTGAGTTTCATTACCCAAAACTTTTAATTTTCCCAAAGTTTTATTAAGTTCTTTTACAAGCCATTTTGAATCAAAATTTCCAACTGCAACAACAAAAATTTTTCCCGCATCCAAAATTTTTTCATGATGTTTTTGAAGATTTTCCAAAGTTATATTTTGCGCAGAATCCAAGGTCACCAAAGTTGAAATTTCGTAAGGATGATTTTTGTAAAGTTCCTGTTGAATTTCGTAAGAAAGCATTGTTTGAACATCATTTTGAATATTTTTTATGCGGCTTTGAATTTGAGTTTGAATATGTTCAAAATTTTCCTGCGTAAATTCTGGATTTAAAAATGCACTTGTAAGAACAGGAAAAGTTTCTTTTAAATACTTGTCGAGCACAGAAATTCCAAATGCACTACCAGTCATTTTATTTGTTTTTGTAAAAGACATTCCAGTTTTGTAAGAAAGTGCATCTAATTCCTTCTGGCTAAATTTTTTTGATGACAAGGACATTAAATTAAAAAGCGATGATTCAAGCCCAGAAGTTTCTTTTGTTAAGTTTTCAACGCCGCCTCGAACAGCAAAAGCAATTTCAAGATTATGCGATGAATTTTGCTGAATATAAACTGGAATTTTATTTTTTAAATAATAAGTTTCGATTTTTGGCGGAACATATTCCGTTTTTTTGATTTGAATTTGATTTTTGCTGATATTGGAATTTTCCGTAAGTTTTGAATTCTCGCTGATTTTTAAATTCTCGCCGTTAACATTAGAATTTTCTGTTC
>CAZDAY010000009.1:0-12822 GCA_964503435.1 uncultured Treponema sp. | reverse complement strand
GCGCGAAATTCTCTGTGCTAACAGCGGAATTTTCTGTTAGTGCAGAATTCTCTGTGCTAACAGCGGAATTCTCTGTTAGCGCAGAATTCTCGGCGTTAACATTAGAATTTTCTGTTCGCGCAGAATTCTCGGCGTTAACAGAAGACTCTTTTGTTCGCCAGAAATTTCCTGCATTAACAGCAAATTTTTCGTCTTTCCACCAAAATGCATTTTCTTCTGTAATTTTTGTGATTTTTTTTGATTCCAGCGGATTTTTTGTGCTGGCGGAGAAATTTTCTGTTTGCGCGGAGTTCGTGGTGTTAACAGAAGACTCTTTTGTTAGCACAGAATTCTCCGTGTTAACAGCGGAATTTTCTGTTCGCGCAAAATCCTCCGTGCTAACAGCGAAATTTTCTGTTTGCGCGAAGTCCTCCGTGCTAACAGCGAAATTCTCTGTTTGCACAAAATCCTCCGTGTTAACAGAAGAATTTGCTAAAATCACAATCATCGCAGGCGAAGACAAATATTTTTGAATAAAATTTTGAACATCTTGCTGGCTGACTTTTGAAATATCTTCTATATAATTATAATAATATTGTGGCGAAGAACAGCACCACCAGAATCGAATTTTTGAAAGAAGTGCCGACGGAGTTTCGCTGTCTGAAAGTTGTTCATCATAAAGTTTTTCTACAATTTTATTTTTTGTCTTTTTTGAAAACAGCGATTTGTCATTTGCAATTTGCGGAAGAATTTTTGTGCGCAAGTCATTTATCATAAAATTTGCCCGACTCGCAATATTTTCTGTAGAAATTACAGTTGCCCCAAATCCATAAATTCCGCTTGCTCTGGAAGTTCCGTAAGAAGCCCAAATCATATTTTTGTAAAGTTTGAAATCCGCCAAAGAAGAAAAATATAAATTAAAAATTCCGTTTGGTTCATTTAAAAGCATCAAAAGATAATCCGCGGCATATGTGTCCTGAATATCAAAATCCGTGTCTGGACCGCGAAAATAAATTTCAATTTCTGCAAGATTTTCCGGAAGTTTGTCGTAAGGCATAAAATAAAATTCATCATTTTGAAAAGGCTTTAAATTCTGCTGATTTTGAATTGTGATTTTTTGATTATCATTTTTCCAAGAACCAAAAATTTCTTTTGTAAGTTCATAAATTTGTTCAGGATTTATATCGCCACCAACAAAAACTGCCGCATTTGACGGAACATAATACTCTTTTTGAATTGCCCTCAACTGATTAAGCGTAGCATTTTGAATAACTTCAAGTGAACCGCCAGAATCCGTGCGATAAGGTGCGTCTGGAAACATTTTAAAATTTATAAAATGACCGTAAATTTGAAGTGGCTCGCTAAGAGAACCATTTATTTCAGAAAGCACAACTTTTTTTTCATTTTCAAATTCGCTTTCGTTCATAAGAGGACTTCTAATCGCTGCGTTCCAAAATTCCAAACCTTCAACAACTTTATCAGAAGGAATTGTAAAAAAATAATTTACGCAATCAGTTCCAGTGCTTCCATTCCAATTACTCACGCCCAAATCAGAAAGTGCCCTGTTCATACTTGCAGCGTCTTTGTAAAGCGAATTGCCCTTAAACATCATGTGTTCGTAAAGATGAAAAAGTCCCGCATTTTCTGGAGTCTGACTGGTTGCGCCAGTTCTAACCGCAATTTCAATGTAAACCAGCGGAACCGAATGATTTTCCGCCGCAAAAACTGTCAGTCCATTTTCCAAATTATATTCGTACAGATTTTTAACTGGAGTTTCTTTTGCAAAACTTTTCTGACAAATTGCAAGAGCCGAAAGCAATAAAACTATAAATATTTTGTGAATTTTTTTCATATTTGAATTTTAGTATTTTGGAGCGAATTTTTCTATTTAAAGAAAGTTATTTGTGCTAAGTTTTTGCCTAAAAACAAAACCCGCTCGTCAGGGTTTCGTCTTATCGCCTCCATTCTTCCGCGTCTGGTTAAATTTCGCAGTCATAGAACAAAATCGAAGTACAGCCGTGGTTCGACTGGCGGTTGCTGAGTTTATCGAAGTACACCAACCGCTACAGAACTCGCTATCGCTCGCCCTTATGATCGGGGCTAGGTTTTTCTGTGGTAGGCACTTAAAAAAAATCAGCGAAAGTCTACAAATCCAAAGATTTTATTACTTCCCTAAGATAACGAAATCCAATTTCACAGTCAGCCATTAAATGAGCAAAATTTTCGTATTCTTGAGGCGGCAAATATTGTTCACCAAAATAAATTTTTTGAATTTCTTTTCCAGAACTGTCAGTTTTCTTTTCTAAAGAAATTAAATATGTTGTTCCGTTAAATTCAAAATCAAAAGTTCTAAGACTTTCCAATTTCGCATGGAATTCTTCTTTTGTCATATGCTCCCTCATTTTATTCAGTTAAAATTAAATTCTTTCAAAAATATAAAAAAATGCACTTTTGGCAAGAACACTACTTTGAAAAATGGCTTCCGCACTCACTTCGTTCGTTTGTGCAGATTGTTTTTCAAAGTAGAACCTTGCCTACGTACATTTTTTTAATATCCACAAAATAAAATTTTAACGTGTTAAATTCTTTACCCACTTATATTTTTTAAAATGATACAAAGTCCAAGGGATTTTTCCAACTTCATCAAGGCAAGTGCAAGCATAAATTAAAAGAACCGGCCAGTGAAAAACAAAAGTTCCAAGTGCCGCAAGAGGAATTGCAATCCCCCACATACAAATCGCCAAACTGTACATATCAAAAAGTGTATCGCCGCCACAATCAAAAACTCCGTTAATCAAAATAGAATTTACTGCACGCCCAATCATATAAAACGACATAATCGCCATCATTCCAATTAAATATTTTTGTGCTTCAAGACTTAATTTTATTGATTTAAAAAGCAAAACGCTTAAAAGTCCCATAATCAATGCTGAAAAAATTCCACACAACAAGGCAATAGTTCTGATTTTTTGACCGTAAAGTTTTCCACGCTCTAAATTTCCGGCTCCCAATTCATTTCCAACAATAATTCCAGCACCAGTCGAAAGTCCGTTGCAGAAACAGCAAACTAAATCGCGAACAACTGCAGCAACAGAAGCGGCGGCGGTGGCGTCAGTTCCCAAATGTCCCATAAACGCAGAATATGAAGTAAATCCAACTCCCCACAAAATGAAAGCAAGCAAAAGCGGCATCATACATTTCAGAAAATCTTTTATAAGTAAGGAATTATGTTCAAAAAAACTTTTTAAATGCGGATAAATAAAATTTTTGCAATACGAAGCGATTATGCACCAAATCAATTCAACAGTTCTGGCAATTAAAGTTGCAATGGCCGCTCCTTCTACTCCAAATGCTTTTACACCAAAAAGTCCAAAAATCAAAATGGCATTTAAAATAATATTTAAAACCACAGTTACGCTGCTTATGATTGCGGTAAGTCCTGTGTGATCAGAAACTTTCATAATTGCAAGGTAAACCTGCGAAATTCCGCTTAAAATATAAGACCAGCCGGCAATTTTTAAATAACGAATTCCAATTTGAACCAAAGCGTCTTGATTTGTAAAAATTAACATTAAATTTTTTGGAATAAAAATACATAAAGCCCAAAATAAAATTGAAATTACAAAACAAATCTTTAAAGTTAAAGCAAAAATAAAATTAAGTGATTTTAAATCTTTTTTGCCCCAATATTGTGCACCCAAAATTGCAACAGTTCCAACCGCTCCGCCAATAAAAAGATTTTGAACAAATTGAATTTGTGTTGCTAAAGAAACCGCCGCCATGGAATCTTGATCTAAACGCCCGAGCATAAAAGCGTCTGCAGCAGCAACTAACGCGAGCATTAAATTCTGCAATGCGACAGGAACTGAAATTTTCAAAAGTTTCTTAAGAAATTTTTTTCTGTTAAAAAGTTCTTGCGTTTCTAATTCTATAACTTGTGATTTTGCTGATGTTAAATTTGGTGATTTTAAGTTTGCTGATTGAGAATTTTCTGATTTTACTTTCATAACTTGGATTTTAGATGGAAAAGATTAAAAAGACAACACAGAAAATTTTGATATAAACTGTCCGCACATAAATTTTTCAGTTTACTTAGGTGCACATTAACAGAAGATTTTACTTAGAACATAAGATTTTTTGCCTGCAGAAAATCTTAGCCCGCCGTGGAAGTGCGAGCCGCAAGGCGAGTTGCGTAGTAAAACGGAGCAATGGAGGCAAAAGCCGAAACACTGGAAGGGCGGCAAACCATAAAAACGTGCTTCATATAAATAAAAATAAACAAAAAAAACCGAAGCCAAACTGAAAATTCCAAAAGGCATTTCAGAAGACTTCGGTTAATATCGACTAAGCGATTGCACTAAAACATTTTCAGTTAAGCAGCAAATTAGTAGCCCATTCCGCCCATATCTGGAGCAGGAGCCTGTGGTGCTGGAGGTTCTGGAATATCAGTAATTGCACATTCTGTGGTTAAGAGCATTCCAGCAACTGAAGCAGCATTTTGCAACGCGCATCGAGCAACTTTTGCAGGGTCAATAATTCCGGCATCCATCATATTAACCCATTCGCCAGTAGCAGCATTATATCCAACGCCAGCCTTACTAGATTTTGCCTTATCAGCAACAACCGCGCCATCAACGCCAGCATTTTCAGCAATTTGACGAATTGGTTCTTCAAGAGCACGTTTTACAATTTGGAAACCAACTTTTTCATCGCCAGTTAAATCAGCCTTGCTAGAATCCAAAACCTTACTTGCTTCAATAAGAGCAATTCCGCCACCAGCAACAATTCCTTCTTCGAGAGCAGCACGAGTAGCAGCCAAAGTATCTTCAACACGGAATTTCTTTTCTTTCATTTCAGTTTCAGTAATTGCACCAATTTCAATTACCGCAACGCCACCAGCAAGTTTTGCAAGTCGCTCCTTAAGTTTTTCTTTGTCGTAGTCAGAAGTTGATTTTTCAACAGCATTTTTGATTTCTGCAACACGGTCAGCAATTTCTTTTTTGTCGCCATTACCGTCAACAATAGTTGTGTTATCCTTATCAATTTTTACAGACTTTGCAGTTCCCAAATCTTCGAGTTCAGCAGATTCAAGTTTTAAGCCCATATCTTTTGTAATAACCTTGCCGCCAGTAAGAATTGCAATATCCTGTAGCATTTCCTTTCGTCTGTCACCAAAACCAGGCGCTTTTACAGCACAGCATTTCAAAGTTCCGCGCAAAGAGTTTACAACCAAAGTAGTAAGTGCTTCTCCGTCAACATCTTCTGCAATAATAACAAGAGGACGACCAGTTTGAGCAACTTTTTCAAGCAAAGGAAGCAAATCTTTCATTGTGCTGATTTTTTCATCGTGAATTAAAATATAAGGATTTTCAAAATCACATTCCATTCTTTCGCGATCATTTACAAAGTAAGCGTTAACATAACCACGGTCAAACTGCATACCTTCTACAGTTTTAACAGTTGTGTTCATATTTTTAGATTCTTCAACAGTAATAACGCCGTCTTTTCCAACCTTTTCAATCGCTTCTGCCAAGATTTTACCAATTTCAGGATCATTGTTTGCAGAAATTGTAGCAACATGAGTAATATCTTCATTGCCTTTTACAGCACGACTATTCTTTTTGATTTCATCAACTGCAAGAGCCGTAGCCTTATCAATACCACGTTTAATTTCAATCGGTGTCATTCCGGCACTAACAGATTTAAGACCTTCGCGTACAATCGCATAAGCCAAAACTGTTGCAGTTGTTGTTCCATCGCCAGCAACATCATTTGTTTTAGAAGAAACTTCACGAACAAGTTGAGCGCCCATATTTTCAAACGGATCTTTCAATTCAACTTCTTTAGCAACAGAAACACCGTCTTTAGTAATTGTTGGTGAACCATATTTTTTGTCTAACATAACAAGGCGACCACAAGGACCAAGCGTAACCTTAACTGCCTTTGCAATTTGTTCAACGCCACTGAGCATTTTTTTGCGAGCATCTTCACTGTAAACTAACTGTTTAGCCATTTTATTTTCTCCTATTTTTTAGGGTTTTCCCTATGTTTTTCATTTATCAAAAATACATAAAATTATATAAATCGACAAATTTTTTTTTTACGGTTGGTGAACACGCAACGAAATTTCGAGCGGCAACGTCGAAGTGTAGCAACCGCAGTGTCACTTTTTGAAATCAAGTTTTATAATATCTTCAAGGCACAAATTTTAAGTTTTTCAAATCATATTTTGCTGAAGATTTTTTTAAATTTTTTAAGCCAAGGTCTAAAGTTTTTTTTGCCTGAACAAAATCACGTAAAACATATTTTTCGTATTGACCTTGATGCAAATAATAAAATTCTTGTTCAAACAAATTATTCTCTTTAATTAAGTTTTTGTAATTTTCAAGCAAGGATTTTAATTCATCACAAAAATTTCTGTCAGCACAAATTTCTTCTATTTTAATTTGAATGCGAAATGCTTTATATTCTGATTCTGTGATTTGCCTAAAATTCAGCGGAATTTGAATTCCAAACTTTTTAAAAATTTGCTCTAAAGTATTTTGATGAGGAATTACGTTGCCGTTTTCTATGCGTTGAATAGTTCTTATTCCAATTTCTTGATTGCATAAATCTTCTTGCGAAAGTCCTAATCTTTTGCGAGTTTCTTTTATGAAAAGTCCAAGTTCCACGCAAAAAATTATAACAAAAAAACTGCCACTTCGCTAGAAAAGACTTTTATTGATGCCAAGCAAATGTCATTCTCGTGCGGATGCTGAGCATAGTCGAAGTACGACACGGAAATCTGTCAATAAAAAGATGTTGAATCACTAGTTCGATTAAACTTACCAAGTGCGAAGAATATACTGGCACTTGAATTTGAAAACTGATTGTTTAGCAATATAAGCGTTAAGTGCGACTTTACTCAGTACAAGTTTTTAATTGCGAAACTTAAAGAACTTCAAAATCTATAGTGAAATCTTTTTTGCTATCATAAACATATTTATATGCACTTCCTCCAATGATTACATCTATTTGATAATTTCCTGCCTCTTGGATGTTCATAATTATTTTGTCGCTAAAACTTTCTATTGTTGAGTTGAAAAAAATATAAGCAGAAAATTCTCCATCATCCTTATATGCATTATTAAGGTATGCATTATCAAGAGTTATGAGTTTACCAATATCTTCAATATTAAATGAAGGAATTGTTTTTTTATCTCGTTCGCCATTTTCTAATTTGTAAATCCTAAAATCGATTGCAAGATTTCCTTTTCCAATATCATCTTCAAAATATCCGCTGAAAGATAAAATAATATCTTCATTTATTGAATAAGAAGTTTTGTCAAGTGTACAATTTATGTTATCTAAATTTATTCCATCTCCTATTCGACAACTTATAAAAATACAACTTAGAAACGAAAGTCCAAGTAGAGTTAAAAAAATGTGTTTAAAATTTCTCATAGAATACCTCAAATTATTGATAAACAATTACATTGCCATCATTAGAACCTTTTGTGCGATAAGAAGTTTGAAAAGTTTGGTTTATTTCATCCTTTAAATTTGGATATTCTTCTACTAAGGCACAGTAAAATTCATTAAATGTTGTTACATCATATTTATCAACAATATTTACAATATTATCAGCATTTGTTGTTGAATCTTTTTTATTATTTTCAGTATCAGCATTTTTTATGCTATCAACATAATTAAGAAGTCTTACTATTTTTACAAAGATAGTTTGATTATAAAAATTTGAATACGATGAACTTTGTAAACCATCTCCATAGTCTGAATCTTTAATTTTTCCAATAACTCCTTTACTATAACAGCCTACAGATGAATACCATTCAGCATAATTTTCTGCAAAATATACATAAGGATTTTCAAAATTATAAAAAGTTTCATATCCAGTGCTGTAATCTGTATTAAAGAGTTTATTTATAAAATCAACACTTACATTTGCAATAGTGCAACCCATTTCAGATAACACAACATTATCCCAAAAGTTATTTTTATTTTCTGTGTAAACACAATGTAAAAAGTGTGTATATTCATGATGTAAAACTCGAAGTCTTGTTAAAGAAAGAGCATCGGCTTTTGCTGTTACGCCTGTTAAAATAATATCTGGAAGAACAATACAATTACGAAGATAAAATGAAGGTGCTGACGAAGTCCCTTTTCCCAGTTCTGTTGTCCAAACAATAGCTGTTGGAATATTAGAATGTCTTTTAGATTCATCAATATATCGACTGTACATATCACAACAAATAGCCATTTTTGCATTTGCATAATCAGAATTTGATGTAATTGTTATATTTTGAAGATATGAAGGTAATGCTGTTTTTACTAAAGTAGACGCATTTACACCAAGAAAATTAGACAATCTGCAAGCATTATTTTCATAATTTAGCCAAAGATAGCATAAGCCCATTGAATCAGTTCTTTCTCCAAGATTAAAGTTTCCAGCACTATTAGTTTCGCAATTTCTTACGTTAAGTGAAGTATTTGTTACTTTTATTCCATAAGCTGGCATAGTTATATTGTTGTATGTATATTTTACAGTTCCAGAAATTGTATATTTTTTTGTGACGAAATCGCTAACAGATTTTGCTACTGTAGACACAGCGTTAGAAACTGTTTTTGCAGCATTTTTTATGCCACTCCACATTTTTGAAAAAATTCCTCTATCATAATCTGATGATTCTGAATATTCTTGATATATAGTAGAGATTCTCTCAATTGCATTTTCTGTAAGTATTTCAAAATCTTCAATTACATTAAAATTTTCGAGCAAAAGAGACAGTTCATTTGCAAGTTCTTTTGTTACTATATAGTAATATTTTGTGTCAAAATTAATATAATTTTCAATATTTTCTAAATCATCAAAATTTGTGCTTGTAAAAATAATTTTATCAGGATCACAAGCTTGAATGATATCTTTATCAAGTTCAGTAGGATTTAAATATCCCATTTTTTCATTAACTAATTTTAGTGATTCTGCTGTTGAAGGTTACACAGAAAAATAAACCATTTCAATAAGGTCATCTTCTTCAAATTCAAAAGATTCTTCTGTACTAGCATTTCGGGCAAGATTTATTGAACGAGATGTTGTTTCAATTTCTTCAAAAATCGCTCTATAAACATTTTCAAAGGAAAACTCATCGCCATAAATTATTTCATCGCCAATAAGAACTTCTTGAGCAAGTTCTTCATTTTCCGATTCTGATGTTTTGTCAATAAGATTGCTACAAGAAATCATTACAAGGCAAGCAAACAATGCGTTAAAAAATACTAGATTTTTCTTAAATTTTTTCATTTTAAAACTCCGATTTATAAATTTTTGAGTATTAGCCCTAATTTCGACTTTCTATTTTTTTGAGAATTTATGTCATTTTGAACTTGGTTCGGAATCTGTAATGTTGATTTTTTTATCAACAGACCCTGAATCAAGTTCAGGGTAACATTTTTTTAATTTCATAACAAGTCAAATCTTAAATCTTTAAACTTGCGAGAAGTCCGTATTTGCTGTTATCAATATCAACAATCGGAGCAAACTGAACTGACAATTTTTCTCCTTCGCTTAAAAGGCATTTTCTTAACGTAAGATTGTAATTATCAGCGTACTTGAAAGGGCGAATCCAACTGTAAATTTGAACGCCCAAAGCAATCACGCTTCCTACAAGAATAAGTCCGCCGCCTGTAAGAATTTTTCCAGAATTTGCTTCCCAATCAAAACTGTCGCCTGTTCCATTTGCAACTGCCACATTGTATTGTGCTAAAATCGGAGATGAAATTGTGTAACCTGTAAACATTAAAATGCTTCCCAAAAGGTTTCCGCTTAAAGAAATTACTCCAATTGTTGTGTCGCCTTGAACAAAAGAACCTATTCCGTAACCTAAAAATAAATTTAAACAAAACGGAAGAGTTGGACTTTTTTTATTTTCTAAATATAAAAATTCTTTTTCTGATGAACTTAAATTTGCTGCCAAACTTGAAATTTCATTTTCATTTTTAAATAAACCGTTTTTCAAAAGTACATTAACCTTAAAAACTCGTCACTTTCTTGTGATTTTTGTGATTCTTGTGCAAAAAGATTCACGCTCGACATTGCAATCAAAATTGCAAAAATTGTAAGAATTTTTTTCATTTTTTACTCCTAGTTCTAAAAGAACATTTTTTATTTTTACAGAACATACGCTCTGTAGTTTACAAATTGACATAACGATTTAATAAGTCTTATTTATTCCTAGCAATTTTAAGTTGTATTTATCAACTGCAATATCAAATCGGGAAGAAGCTATTTTGCTTGAAAGTAATGCACAAAGTAAACTTGAGCCGACTGTTATGGAAGAAATATTTTGAACAGTGTCGCGATAAGGAAGATTGTCATTTAATGTAAAAATTACATCTGTGGTGATTGCCGCACAACAAATTCCCACTAGCGTAAAAGTTGTGACCGTCCAAGTTTTGTATTGTTTTGCGTAAATTGCACTTTCCGCTTGCGAAAGAAGAAGTGCCGCTGCTTCTTTATGACTTACAGATTTTCCACTTGGAGTTTGATAACTTGATTTTGGGAAATATTCGCTTGAATGAGACAATGGAAGTTGAGCACTTGCATTCTGATGAAAATAAAATTCAAAGCCAAGCGAAATATTTGCAGAAAAATGATTTTCAACTTTTAAACCATTAACTTTTGCTTCAGCATAATCCCAAAAAGCACCAAATCCTAAAGCCATTCCAAAAGTTACGTATTCATTAAAACTAAAAATTTGCATTCTCTCTTCAGCATAAAAATTAAAAACATCACTTAAATTTGAAGAATTTTCATTTAACGAAAAATAAAAATTTTCGCCAGTTACGTTTCCATAAAAACTTGGAAGATATCCAAAAAGCACAAAATCTACTCGCGGATATTTTTTATTATTTTGACTTAAAGATTTGATTTCTGTTTCAGCAAAAGGTTCGGCAAGCGAAAATGTAACTAAAAACAAAAAAAATAATTGTCTTTTTTGATTTCATTGATTTTTTTTGACCTCGTGTTTTTTGACTTATTCATTTAGTACAAAAGAAACACTGTTATCTTCGTTAATTGTGCAAGTGTATGACACAGAAAATTTATTGCTTAAAGAACCTTGCTTATTTACATAATAAATATTTGTGTTTCCGTTTAAGTCAGAATCAACATAGCCAATTCCATAAACGTCATAATCTGTAGAAGGAATTTGCCAAGAACTTGGATTTGATGATTTCCACTCTTCTGGCCAACCGCACGCACTAAAAACTTTATTTCCACTTTCATCATAAACGTAGAAAATACAAGTCCAAATTATTTTCTTATCTCGTGAACTGTCAAAACGAATTTCAGTTTTTTCATTTGTTTCAAGAACTCTAAAACTTGGCTTTCCATAACTGTCTGTTAAAGATTCATCTTCAATAAATGTAGAAAAATCAGAATCATCTATATTTTTTCCATAAGAAAATCTAACTTTATATTCTAAACTAGAATTATTAACTACAGTAATTACAATATTTGATGTATCCATTCCTGCGTCAATTTTAAAAATAAGTCCAAAAATATCTGAACATGAAGAGAAACTTAAAGAAATCAATATAAGCAAAAAAATAATTAAAATTCGTTTTAGTTTCATTTTGAAATCTCCTTATTTGTACATATTTCTTACAGTTTCAATATCTGTTTTTGAAATTTCTTTATTATATTTTGTAGTTCTAGTAGTGTTTTTTATCTTAAAACCAGAATACAACATTATTGATTCAAAATCGAAATCTCCTATAAGACTTGTAATTTGTGTTTTTTTACTATCCCAAGTTAAATAATTAATATTTAACACAAACCAACCACGTTTTATAGTTTTAGTTTTCCATACAAGACCACCCAAATATTCAGGAAAAGTTCCTAAATTAAAATTTGAACTGACCCCAAATTTTAGGACAGTTTAAGCGGACATCTCGCTTGGAGTTTTCCAGCCAAGATTTTGCTTAATACGCGCATTATTGTAATAATAAATAAAATCGTCAATAAGTTTTTTAGTTTCTTCGTAAGAAAGCAGAAAAGTAGTTGTACTAAATCCGATTGCAAAAATACAAATAAATTTTTTTAATTTTTTCATAGAAACCTCTTAAATAATTTGTTTTTTTTGAATTATAAGGTGATTTTTTTTGAATTAACACGCCATTTTATGCAACTTTTTACAAAAAATATAATTTTACGTTATATTTAAAAGGGTTTTTGAGGATTTATGTGGTTTCAAACTTAAGTTTGATGAGTTTCGCTGATTGTTCTTCTGCAAGAATGGACGGTTAATAATGAGCGACACGGATGTCGCGTCGTTCAGTTAAAGTTGTGGTTTCGACAAGACTGGCCACCGTGGTTCAATTTGGACTGCTCTGACAAATTTTTTTATCGACAGATTCTGAATCAAGTTCAGAATGACAGAGCATTTAGCCCGCCGTAGAAGTGCACCGTTAGGCGTTCTCTGCAAAACTAATGTTTTTTTATGCTAAGTGGCAATAGATTGCCACGTCGAACAAAGTTCTCCTCGCAATGACAATGGACTAAAATTTTGCAGAGAATGTAGCGAATAGCGGAACACTGGAAGGGCGCTTTCTCGACCTCCTGGAAACTCCGTTGCAATTCACCTTGTCGCCATCTTCTGCAAGAAAGTGAAAGTTCAAAGTGTCTAAACTGCAAAAAGCGGGCGGTTGATTTTGCAACTGGAAGTGATGTTGTGGTTTCGACCTTGCGGTTGCTGAGCGAAGTCGAAGCACAACCACCGTGTGGGATTTTCGCACTCTGTTACTTCAAGCGGCAACGCTGTGGATTTAGGGGCGGACTTTACTTCG
>CAZDAY010000008.1:0-18725 GCA_964503435.1 uncultured Treponema sp. | reverse complement strand
GATTTAATTTGTTCCATTCACTTTCGCCGTGACGAACCAATACTAATTTTGTCATTTAAATTTCCTCTTCAATAAAGATTTTATTTAATGCTAAACTTTTAAGCGATTATTTTCAAGATTTTTTTAGAATATTTGGAGCATGTTTAAATTTTTGCATCCGTTTAAAAAAAATCTGGGGCTGTCCAATAAATTTCAACAGGCTCACCAACCATGCTTCGACAGGCTCACCAAGCGCCGTGTTTCATCCTTTTTGGACAGCCCCTTAGATATCCTATTACTTCGGCTGTAAAACGTGGCCTTCTGCCACTCCTTATAAACAAAAACTTCTTGCAGTTTTATGGACTCTTTTATACTAACAGTCCGCCCCAAACATTTCCCGCTTTCCGCGACTACGCTTTCGCTTCGGTGCTCCGCACTTGCTTACAGCAATCGCTCCAATCGGGGCTAGGTCCTCGGTGTATAAACTCCGCTGTACATGATTTCCCCTTTCAATTTCATCAACAAGTGCAATCGCATAATCAGCATTAGTATTATTTTCACCACGACCAAATCCAGTTACGTCAAATCCGCTTTTCTGCTCGCCGGCATTTAATCTGTTTTGTGTAATATAATTTATTTCCAAGCAAGATATTCGTTATTTTAAGCATCCAACAAATTTTGCAAATAAATAAAAACTCTTATTTTACTGTAATCGTTTGACGCGAAAGGTAGCCTAAATTCTCCAGCATGCTGATTGTGCGGTAAACTGTCGCTCTGCCAATTCCCTTATTTTTTGTGTGCACAAGATAATAAAGTTCTTTACAAGTACATCCAGGATTTTCAAGAATAACACTAATAATTTGTTTTCGCTGAAAAGTTATGCGACCGCCGTTTTTTCTAAGTTCCAGTAAAATATGTTCATACTTTTGTTTTTTATCTTCTTTCATTAAACTTGCCTCCTTGCACTGCTATTTTATCATGGTTGTTAGCATAGGCTAACATAATTTTATTTTCAATAATTTTTTGCATTAAAAACAAAATTTTTAGATTCTTTTGTGTGAGAATTTTTCTCAATAAGATTTATTAGAGTTGTCATTGGCTAACAATACTTATAGAATTTCACCGCTAAAAAAATCAGGAGATTAAAAAAATGGCTTTATTAAACTTTATAAATATGGGCGGACCAATTAACTGGATACTTTTTGCAATTTTATGTTTTTGCATTTGCCAATGCATTGAGCGAAGCATTTATTTTATTATCACATCAAAAAATCACAAAAAAAGTTGTATGACTCGCATAAAAAATAAATCCCAGCAAATAAAAAATCTTGATAAAAAATCAAAAAAACGTGAACTTGAAAAAGAATCCACCCTGCTTTATTACGAAATGAATCGCGGACTTTGGTTTTTGAATTTTATTTCGGCAGTTTCACCTTCGATTGGACTTTTAGGAACAGTTGTAGGACTTATCAGCTCTTTTCAGGGGATGTCGAAAGCCGGAGCACAAGTTAACATTCAAGATCTTTCAAGCGGAATCTGGGTTGCAATGTTAACAACCGCCTTTGGAATGATGATTTCAATTCCAGCATTATTTTTTTACAGAAGTTTTAGGCGCATAATCGAAAAGCGAACAATGGCCATTGGACTTTTTATAGAAGATGAACTTAATTCAGCATCGTCACTCTAAATGCAAGTGTCACTAAAAAACTGTCGAGGCTGTTTATAAAAAAATCAGAAAGGGAAATCAAAATGAACATTTTAAATAAAATAAAAAACGAAGAAGAACTTTCGGTAAACATAACTTCAATGATTGATGTAATTTTTATTCTTCTGGTTTTCTTTATGGTTTCAACTCAATTTAAAAAATCATCGCTTCCTTTGGAACTTCCCACAACAGAAGAATCCGTTAGTTCGGAAGAGGATAATTCCACAAAAATTCTTTCAGTAAACAACGAAAGCATTGAACTTGCGCAAGAGTCAATAACGCTTGCTGAACTTGAAGAAAAACTTTCTGAACTTTACGAAGCAAATCCGCAAATTGCAATTTCACTAGAATGTGATAAAAATGTGCCTTTTGAAAGAGTCGTGCAAATTCTTTCAAAAATTCAAAACGCAGGAATTTCAAAAATTGGAATAATTCATGACACACTTGACGAAGAAAACTAAAATCTTACAAAGTTTACAAAAATCAATAGAAAATCCCACAGCGAGATGGATTTTAAGTTTTGTAATTACACTCGCCTTTCTGGCAGTTTTTATTTTTATTCCAAACTTAAACGCAGCAAAATTTTCTGGCGGACAAAAAATTCAATCGCAGGAAAATGTTTCTCTTGTAAAAATTATAAAAAAAGCGCCGCCTAAAAAAATTGAAATTCCGCAAAATCCGCTTCAAGAAATCAGCAAAAAACCAGAAAATGTAATTGCCTCTCCAAACGCAAAACTTGTTGAAGAAGAACAAAAAGAAATTCCTTTAATTCAGGAAATTCCAGAAGAAGATTTTGACACACAAGATTTTCCAGAAGATGTAAGTCGTGCAGAAACATTTGACCCAAACGCAATTTACGACCCTTTTGCAGAAAATGAAATTAACGGAGATTCAAAAGATGGTTCTTCAGAAATTCAAAAGGCGAAAGAAACATACAAAGCATACGTAAAAAAAAGAATTGCTGCAAAAAAAATTTATCCACTTAAAGCACGAGCACAAAATCAAACTGGAAATGTAAAAATTAAACTTGTTATTTTACCAAACGGAAATCTTGAAAACGCAGAAATTGTGCAAAAATCAGAATATGAACTTTTAAATAACGCCGCATTGCTTGCAGTAAAAAAAGCCGCGCCGTTTAAGAAAATGACAAACAAAATGCAAAAACAAGAATACACTTTTACTTTGGAATTTACGCTTGAATAGTTTAGCGCCAGTTTCAATAGCCTCAAATCTCTCAATCAGCAATTTTAATTTTCTGCCATTGAGTTGAAGCGTTCCATTGACTTGAAGCGTTCCATTGAGTTGAAGCATTCTAAAATAAACTTTCTGCTACATTCCAAATCTTGCGCCAAGCGTAAACGTTCTGCCATCGTTAAGTCCGTAATAAGTTTTCTGATTATCGCCATTCGTACCGTTCACAAAATTAAAATTATCCAGCAAATTGTCGCCTCGAAAATAAAGTTCAAATTTTTCATCAAAAAATTTTTTAGAAAGACTTGCCGAAATCATAAAATAATCTGGAGTTTTTAAATTAGAGCCAGTTGATAAAAGCTGAGGCGAATTCCATTCTCCGCTCACGTCAATTTTTGTTTCAAGAAACGGAATCAAATATGCAGCCCTCGCCGTAATTCTGTGGTTAGAGCGAAGTGCCAAATCCAGCCATTCATTTTTATCCGTACTAAAAGATTTTGCCTGAGTAAAAGCGTATCCTATTTTAAACTCAAAATCATTCAAATCAGCGTTAATAGAAATGCTCGTACCGTAAGTAATTGCCTTGTCCACATTTTGATATTCACGGATTTGCGGACTTGAACTTGCATCAATTACAACACTGTCAATTAAATCATTAATAAAATTAAAATACGACGAAAAACTTAACGCAAAAAGATTAAAAATATTTTGATTTACGCTAAAATTTATTCCGTGCGATTTTTCAGCCTTTAAATTTGGATTTCCGTAAAGAATAAAATTTCCAGAACCCGGTGCGTAGTTGTGGCGAAAAACCCAATATTTTTGTCGCAAAGATGGAATCCTGTAGCCCATTCCGTAGGAAAGTTTTAAACTTGTATTTTGATTTGGTTCAAACTTAAATCCCAAATTCGGAACCGCCTGCATAAGACTTTCTTCGCCATCATTTCCCGGAGAAAAAGTAAATCTTGCGCCAGGAACAATATGAATTTTATCATCAAAAAATTTCATTGCGTCTTGAACAAAACTTGAAAACTGACTTTCAGATTTTCGCTGTGTAAAAGAATTCCCGTCGATTGTATCAAAAATTGCATTTAAACCAAAAACAATTTCGTTAAACGAAGCAAATTTCCAGTTTGCACGCACATCACTTTCCCAATTCAAAGAATTAGTTTTTGTACTTGCCAAACTTGAATTTTCGCCAGCCTTAACTTCGTAAGTTGTATCAAGATTGTAAGTTTTTACACTCGAAAACGCAGTAAAATTTAAGTTTGAATCAAAAATATATTGACCGTTAATTCCGCCTTCAAGACGGTTTGTGTCATAATCTAAAGTTGAACCTTTATCGTAGCCAGTTTTTGTAAAGTTTCCAATTTGATAAGAATCATTAAAAAGACCGTAAGCACTAAGTTTGCCCCAATCATCTTTCCATTCCGCACTAGCCCGCAAAAACGCTAAACTTTTTTTTGTACTTTCATAAAATTTTATAGTTCCTGCAAGTGCGTCCCAAGTTGTGCTTTCTTTTCCTGGAGCATAATCATAACTTGCGCTAAGATTTCCGCTCAAATTTTCGCCCGCAACAGAAAAACCACCGCTCGCATAATTTCGCCAGTTAAAAGTCGCTGGAGAAAAAGATGCTTCGTCCGCAAGATTAAAATGAAACTTAATTCCGTCGTATTCATTTTTAGTTTTCTTTGTGATGATATTTACAACGCCGCCCATTGCATTGCTTCCGTACATTACAGAACCAGCGCCACTTATAACTTCAATGCGTTCAATGTCTTCAACCGGAAGATTAAAAACAGAAGTTGAACCGTCAATGTCAGTTCCCACCGCAATTCCGTCAATCAAAATTTTCACGTATTCAGAACTTAAACCTTGCATTGAAATTGTTTCGGTTGCATTTGCAGAACTTTGGGCATTTACCGTAACTTCTGGAACAGTACGTAAAACATCAGAAACATTTTTTGCGCCACTTTCTTTAATTTCTTGGGAAGAAACCACTTTTACTTGCTGAGTAGTTTTTTGTGCAGCGTTAGAATCTTCAACAGCAGAACCGCTTACAACAATTACATCGTCATCACTTTGAGAAAATGCAAACTGCAAAAAAAGCGCACTTGTAAACAAAAATATCAAAAATTTTTTTTTCATAATTTATAAAAGATTTTTTTTGGAGCGAATTTTTCTGTTTTAGAAAAAAATTTCTATGCTAAGAGCAAGACCCAAAACAAACCGTCCTTTCGGTGTTCCGTTTTCACTTCATTCTCTGCAAAATGCTGTCATTCTGAATTTATTTCAGAATCTGTAAACTTCAAAATAAAAAGCCTTTACTCATAAATAAAACTGCCAATTTTGCAGAGAACACCTACGGTGCACCTACACGACGGGCTAAGTCCTCTGAAACTTGCGAATAAGAATTCCAAGCAATAACTTCCCGTATCATTATCAGAAGTGTCCGCCCAGATAACTTTCATTATTGCACGAGTTTGCTTCATAAACATCGCAGGACTTGACCCGACATCTAAAACAGAAATTTCACAACAAGAAACTTTTAAAACTTTTTAAATCGTAAATCTTAAAAGATTATTCAATTTAATTTTGTTAAAGTACAATCAATAGGACCATTTGAATCTACAAAATTAAACTTAGTATTACTACCAAAAGTCAAATAAAGATCACATAAATTTGTATTTTTATAATTTTCCACAGTAATATAAGTTGAAGTTGAAGTATTTGTACTTTTTTTAACAGCAACAACTAAATTTCCGTCTGAATCATTAAACCAATAATTTGGAGTTCTTATAACATTACCACCACCGCCACCTAAATAATAAGTAATTGAGTTTTCCGTAACTGTTATTGTTGCTGTAGATTTTCCACTAAAAGAAAGAAATGTCCAAGTATATTCACCAGAATATGTTCCATAGTATTTTGAATGTTCTGAATTATCTTCAACCTCTTCAACTTTTACAGTCCACTTTGCTTTAAGGGTTACATTTTTTGTGACTACATATGTTCCTGCAATTGCTTGTGTTTCTCCATCAAACCAACCACTAAAAACCCAACCATCTGCACTAAGTTCTGGAAGTTGTTCCGCAGTTAAAACTGTATTTTCATCCACTTCTATTTGTGCTGGTGCAGTTCCTTGTGCTGTTGAATATGTAACTGTGTATTTTGTTGCTGGAACTTCTGTTGAATCAGAAGTTTTCGTAATTTCAGCAGGAGCAACAAAGTCCATTGCCACTACACTAAAAGAACCCTTTTTTGTCTCTGCATTAAAAGTAACTGTTGTGGCAGCATCAGAAATTGAAGTCAAATTATTTTTATGGGAACCTCCACAAACCCAGTTGTCATTATCATCTTTAAACCATGCAACATATTCATATTTACCTGTCATCATACTTGAAGAATAATAAAGTGTGCTTTCCCCAACAATTACAGTCATTGGATATGAACCACCCATAATATTCCAAGTTCCTGTGTATGTACCATGAAAAGTAGACGCTGTAATTTCTATTTTTTCTTCCCACTTCGCCACAAGCGTTACATCTTTTGTAACTGCATACGTTCCAGCAATCGCTACTGTTTCGCCATCGTACCAACCGCCAAAAAGGTATCCGTCAGCGGTAAGTTCTGGAAGTTGTTTCGCAGTTAAAACTGTATTTTCATCCACTTCTATTTGTGCTGGTGCAGTTCCTTGTGCTGTTGAATATGTAACTGTGTATTTCTTTGTTTCACGCTCTTGTCCATTTAACAAATCACACGACACAAAACTAGCAATGGCAATAAACGCCACTGTCATATAAAGAAAAAACTTTTTAAGTTTTAGCATATTTTTTTCCCTTGCTGATTTTTCAGCGACTTTTTATTTCTAAATCATACGATTTAGTTTTATCACATACGGTTTTGCATTTTCCGGAATTTTAAGTAAACAAATACAAATCCGTGTTGTAATCTTTTTTATTACTTTGTTATTGTCGCACAAGTTTGCTACGCAAACATCGCAGGACTTAACACGATAATCTATTGCCAAATGCGAAGCGTTACTAGACATTTTGCTTAACAGTGGTTTCTATATGACTCAAGCACCGTGTTTTTATTCATCATCTGTTTCCGAAGTAAATATTTGCGTAATAGGAAATGGCATTTTTCCTGGATAAAATTCCAAACGTAAAGTTAAAATTCCATTTTCATATTTTCCATAAACTGAAGAACCGTTTAGCGTGATTGAGTTTCCGCTCGACTGCTTAATTTCTTGCGTGTAGGAACCTTTTGTCAAATAATAAACATCGCCATCTTTTTTAACTTCAACATCAGAAATATCGTAAGAAGTAATGTTCATAGTTTCTGTGTAATACATTGCTGGTGTTGAAACTACAACTTTACCACTTGAAGATTTTGTAATTTTTGCAGTTGGAGTTGCCTTTCCATTCACGTCAGATTTTCCGTAATCTTTTAGCATAGTACCGCCTTCACCAACCATAAAAACAAAACTTCCTTCATAAGCTGAACTTTCTTCAAACCAATCCGCACTTGTGGCACTTGCAGGAATTTCTGTTGAAATATCGTTTATATTTGGATTCACAACAATATTTGGTGCATTTGTATTTTTTTTAGCGTTAGTTTTTTGCATATTGACTCTTGTGTTTGTCATTCCAGAAACGCCGGTTAAAGTGTCGCCTGTTAAAAGAACAACAACTTCTGTGGGACTGTTTAATCCAAGTTGAACAACCATGTCCGCCTGAGAAATGTCTTGTAAATTTGCATAACGAGCCTTTGCGCCGCCGTACCAATACAAAGTGTAATTTGAAGCGGAATTCTTTTTTGAAAAATAATAAAACTGATTAAATTCCATTCCGTTCGTGCTCATGTTCCAGTCGCAACGATTTTCATTGTAAAGAATTAAGGCTGGAGTTAATGTGTTTCCAGAACTTGCACTGATTGTTCCTTGAAAAGTGTAGCCGTAAAAATCTTTAATATCATAATCCTTAGCAAGCGGCTCTTCTTTTCCTGAATTTAAATTATCGCAAGATGATAAACTTAAAATGCCCACAAATAAAACTGAAATTAAAAGCGCGGACAGAATATTAAACTTGCACTCAAAATGTAATGTTTTAAATTTTAATATTTTTTTCATATATTTCACCTTTTTAGCAAAGATTAACTTTTGTTAGCATAAACTAACACTAAAAGCAAAAGTAAAATATTTTGAAAAATCATTCAATAAAAACTATAAAAAAAAGTGCTTTGTTGAGAATTTTTCTAATTTAGACTTAAGTTGATTATGTCAATCATTGAAAAGTGAGTTTTCCCGTAATTGTGAGTCGCAGGCGAAGCAATCTATTAGCAGTTAGCATAGAAATGAGAAACCCTATGTCATTGTCGAAAACCATCAACATGTAATTATTACACGAGTTTGTTTTGCAAACATCGCAGGGCTAGACACGACAATCTAAAAAAAACTGGCAGCCGCAAAAACAACTGCCAGTTCCCCCTACCCTTTTGTCATCACAATAAAATCAAAAAAATCAAAATCACTTTTGAAGCAAAGTAAAAGTTCCTTTAATTTCTTTTTCAGTACCAATCCAAGATTTATCCATATCCGCAGGATTTTCTGCATTAAACGCAACACCAACATTATCTTTTGCAGTAGGATATTTTCCTTTCATAAAGAATTCTTCCAAAAGCGAAATGTAATACAAACAAACCTTGTCTTTAGAATTCTGTTCGGAAAGTTTCTTAAAACATTTTAAAGCATCAGAATATTTTTCGCCTTCAAAAAGTTTCATTGCATTTTCCCAATCATCAACATAAGAAAGCAATTTTTCATTAAATTCTGATTTAAAACCCAAAAGTTCATACAAACGAATTGGAGTTTTTACGTTTACAACTTGAACTCTATCAAGACTACGAACAACAAAATTTTCATCTAATTCTTTTCGAGTTGCATCACTCATTAAAATTCCATTTGTAGAATATTGTTTGTTTACACCTTCCAAACGACTTGCAAGATTTACATTATTTCCCATAACAGTATAATTTTTTTTGTTATCACTTCCCATAAATCCTGCAACAATTTCTCCAGAATTCAAACCAATTCGAGTAAAAATTGTACGATTATTTTTTATCATGATTTTAAATGCATCGTACAAAGCTTGTGAAATTTCTGAAGGTTTTTGAAATTTAGAAGCAATTTCTGCAATTTCTTGATTGATTTTTATTTCTGCACGTTTCATTTTTATTGCAGCAGAACACGCTCTTACAGCATGGTCAGACATTGCAACTGGCGCACCAACAAACGCAACAATCGCATCTCCTTCATATTTGTCAACAGTTCCATGCTCTTCGATTATAATTTCACTCATCTGCGTAAGATAATAATTTAAAAGTGCAACAAGTTCTTCGGCACTCAAAAGTTCTGAAAACGCAGAAAATTTTTGAATGTCAGTAAAAATTGCTGTCATATTATAATTTTTTCCGCCAAGAACCAGTTTGCTAGGATCTTTGATAATTTCATCAACAACATCTTTCGACAAACACTGACTAAATGCGCCCGTAATAAATTTTTTATCTTTTTCAGAAGAACGAAATCTAAGCACCGTAATCAAAATGTAAGACAAAATCACAATTAAAATTGAAGATATAAGCGGAACATAAATTCCTGCAAAACGCATTAAAATAATTGGAACAGAAATAATTACAATCAGCAAAGAAAACGCCCAAATACTTTGAATCCAAACTTTTGAATTTGAATGAAAAGCAAACGCTAAAAAAGTTAAAACTGCAGTCGCAAGTGCCGCCCAAATCCAACTTACCTGCGTTATAAAATCCTGCGTCATAATTGTGTTGTAAACATTTGCGTGAGTTCCCACATTCGGATAAGAATTCTGAAAAGGCGTTGAACCTAAATCCGTGGTGCCGCTTCCTGTGTTTCCCACAATGCAAAATTTCTGGGCAAACATTTTCTGCATTTCTTCAAAATAAAAATTAAAACTTTCAAGGTTTACAGAAAAATCCGTTGCAAAATTATAAAGTTCAGGATTTTCATTTATGAAATTTATAAAATCTTCACTGTTAGAAAAATCTGTTAAGGTAGCAAAAAAAGTTTTTCTCAAATCAAAATATTCATCAAAAATTTCATCATCAACAATTCCGCCAATCGCATTTCCGCTTATGTCGTAAGCATTCATTGCGCCTAAAATAAAATTTTTATATTCGCTGATTTCAGAATAATTTTCTAAAAGGTAAGAAATTTTTTCTTGCAAAGTGGCAGTTGCGGTAACAAAAATTACGTCATCTTCTTCGCTCTGTCCGTTTAAAATGACAAAATTTTGTAATTCGCCAAGTCCGTCCACAATAGATTTTTCAAGTTCGCCCAAATTCCACAAGTAGAAAACAGAACAATGCTTAAAAGATGTATTTTCTTCGTCAATAATTTCTTCGCTCGTTCCATCGTCGTAAGAAATAATTTTTGTTTGAGCAAAAGGTTTTTTAAGCCAGTTTATAAGCATGGTTCCATTTTTGTCGATTGGAATTTTGATTGTTTTTTTGCTAAGGTTTTGCACGTTTTGGCTGCCAGAAGATTTTAAATTTTCAAACTGACAGTTTTCCAAAATTATATAATGTTTTGTAATTTTTATGTTTTCAGGATTTAAGATTTTTAATATTGGAGAAAATGAAAGTTGCGCTAAAAGTCCGTCTTTATATTCTATAAAAAGTGGAATTCGCCGCCTTGTTCCGTCAGAATCAATAGTAACATTTGTAAAACCTGCACCGGTTGCGTGCGAAATAAAATTAAAAGCTGCAGGAGAAAATTCCAAATCAGATTTTGCACAATGTTTTTTTTTCAGTTGATTTTCATCATCTTGGGCGGTAAACAAAAAACGTTCTCTTGAATAAGAAAGTTCTTCGTCGCCGTAAGCAATCGCAAGGTTGCCAGAATTTATAGTCAAATAAGAATTTCCAAAAAACTGAATTGCCCTTGCAAAATAATCGTCGTTGTCCACAAAAAGTTTTTGAATTTCTGAAGAATCAGCCAAACCATCGCTTAGCATTTTTTCATAAACATTCATATCCACGGATTTTTGTGACGGAGACAAATATTCAATATCGAACACAACCGTTTGTGCACCAAGTTCACGCATATAAAACAGAGCGTCGGCAATTTTATCGCGAGTCCACGGCCATTCGCCCATTTTATCAAGTGCAAAATCGTCAATGTCAACAAGCAAAACTTCTTCGCGTTCAGTGTTTTGTTTTTTGAATCCCAAAAGAACATCGTAAAATTTATATTCAAATTTTTCGAAAACGCCAGAAATCTGAAGTAAACTCACAAAAGCGAAAACTCCAAGCACAATCCACAGTGAAGAAAAAATTGTCTTCGCCCATTTTGATTTTTCTGATTTATTTAAATCTTTTTTTTTCATCTGTAATTTTTTTAAGATTCAATACTTATGTTTATAGTTAAACTTGCCTTTGTAGATTTTGTAGTTGCCGAAGGGCGATTTTCCTGCTGTCTTTCTGATTCAGAGAGACTTTGAGTTGCACCTTCAAGTCTTGTGCTAGAAGTGGCACTTACAGACGGAGAAGAAATATTTCCCGCAGATGAAACTTCTGCACTTTGATTTTGGTTTACAAAAACAGTACCATGCGGTGAATTTTCAAAACCAGAAGATTGCACACTATCACCTTGTTCCGAGTCTGAACTTTCCGTTTCACCGTCAGATTCTGGAGCAACATTCACAGAATTTGTTCCGCGAGAAAGAGCAACTGAACCTTGAGTTGTGTTAACTGCAACAGAATCAAATGTATTTTCTACAGAAAATTCTGTTCCGCGCACAGACGCTGTTGCAACCGGAGTTCTAACCGTAAATCCAATTTTTTTATTTTCTGTTCTGTTTACTTCCGAAGTAACGCTGCCAGTTTTTACAAAAACCCGAACATCATCTTTTTGAGAATTTTCAGCAAGTTGTTCAACCGTCATTCTTGTTAAGGCTGCAACATTTATAACAGAATCTTTAACTTTTAAAACAATGGAACTTTTAAAACCTGTTTGAATTGTATCGCCATTTTTTAAAGTGTCGCCAACGCGCAAAATTCTCCATTCAGTGCCGTTCAAAACTTCTGCTTTTCCAGAAACTGATGCAACTTGTGCCGTAAAATTTGCTGCAAAACTTGCAAATGTAAAAATCAGAGCAAAACTTAAACTTAAAATAATTTTTTTCATAATTTACCTCCGTGCCACTTCCCAATTAAAACGCCAGCGATGCACTTAAACAAACATAAGATTTTCTTGCAGAATCAGAATTTGCTTTATCCAAAAACTGATACCCCGTAAGTCCAAGTTGAAAATCACTTTTTACCTGCCACAAAGCGCCCACAGAATATTGGAATGCAAAAAATTCAATTTTATCAAAATTACTTCCAGCACTTGCATTAAAAATTGTATCACAGTCAGCAGTCAAAAGCAAAGTTGGAATTGGTTTGTAACTTGCATTTAAACCAGCCTTGATAATTCCTGAATACAAAAAACTTTGTCTTGAATAAGTTGACGTATTTTTTGTAAATCCAGAAAATGTTGAAAGTACACCTTGATTTCCAGAAGCATAAATTGCATTTGCACCAAGCGAAAGATTTTTTAAATAATATCTAATATTTGCCTTTGAAAGATTTGAAATTTTATTTTCGCCAGCGTAATTTGTAAAACCAAAAGTTGTAGAAATATTGTAAAAAAGAGAATTGTAAATTGGTCCGTCAAAAGAAAGACTTGCATACATTCGGTTAAATTTTTCATTTTCAAGCCGGAACGCTCCCAAATATTCAAGTGAAACAGTTTGATTTGCAATAAGATTTGGAAGTGAAAAACTAAACGCACCAATCAAATATTTTTGTGCCAAATCGTAAAGTTTATTTGTGTCAGCAACAAAAGAATTTTGTGAACCTTCAAGCGGAACTTGCTCAGCAAACGAAAAACTTGTTGCTGGGCTTGTAATCATTTCGCTTGTTAAAGCATTTAAAAGTCCCGTGTAAGAAGAATAAATTGAAGTTTTAACCCAATCATTTTGAAAATCAAATTTAATTCCGTCAGCATTTTGAACAAAAACAATTCCACTTAAATCAGAAAAATAAAATCTTCCGGCATTAAGTCCAAACTTTCCAAAATCAAAATCTTTTACATAAGCAAATTTTAAAAGATTAAAATCCAAAGTGTTAGTAAAAACTTGATTTGAAGAATTCGCCACAAAAAAATCTGATTCAAAATTGTAAGAAGTTTCCGCTGCAATATAATTTTCTCCAGATTTATCAAAATTTTGTCTTATCCAAACCGACAAAGAATTTTTCTGATTAAGCTGCGGATTAAGCTTGTTGAATTTTTCAAGTGTAGAACGATTTGTTGCAAGCCCGCCAAAATCAACTGCAAAGGCTGCAAAAGAAAAGCACAAAGCAAAACTAAGTACAAAAAAACGTTTTATAAATTTCATCATTTTATCCTGCCTTTTAATTTAGTTTTTGGTGATTGCCTTTTTTTCAAATCCGTTTAGTAAAGCAATAAATTCGCTTCCAGAAACTTTTTGATTTGGATCGGCATTTTGTGGAACAATTCCAAGCGCTTTAAATTCGCGAAAAGCATATCTTGGTGAATTAAAAAGTGAATAAAAAATTCCACCTTTCATTTCCGCACTTTTTGCAATTAAATAACACGATTTTGAAAGTGAAATTTTTTCATCAGCATTTTCCCGTGCTTTAAAAAAATCTTTTTGTCCAAGAAGTGCAAACGCTTCTGAATCTGAAACTTGTTCATCCGCAAGATTTTGATAAACGCAAACAAAATATGATGCTTGAGCATTTGAAATTTCTTCGTTTTCCAAAATTTCAGAAACTTTTTGTGCGCTTTGAGCAAATCCGCCGAACGAAAAACTTAAAACCGCCAGCAAAATTAAAATAAATTTTTTCATACAAAATTCTCCACCGAATTTATCATTTTTTCTCCCCACCATTCACAAAGCATAGTTCTCGCTTCTTCGTGCAGATGAGGAACAACACTTTCTTGTAACTGCGCCAAATTATTTTTGGCATAATATCTGCACATATTTTTAACCGCCGCTTTTTCTTCTTCGGTTAAAACAGTGATTTTTTCTGTGCTACGACCATCTTCTGTAAACCGAGAATCTTCTGCCACGCCATCGCCAGCCAAAGCAGAAAATTTTTCTGTAAACCGCGAGTTTTCTGCCGCGAGCAAATTTTCTTCAATCCAACTGAGCAAAATTGTAAAAACGCTCGCTGTAGAACAAACCTTTTGCCATTCTTCTATAGAATCAATTTTTTTATTAGAAGAAATTCCTGTGTTCACAAAATAATTATAAACATTTTCATTAATTCCAAAATATTTTTTTGCAAACAGCGAAATAAAAAAGTAAGTCAAAAAATCTTCGCCAAAGATGCAAAACGTCTGCGGAATTTTATCAAATGCTTCAAGACAAATTTCCCGCGTAAAAATTTTGGCCCACAAAAATCCCGAGTGATTCGCTTCGAGCAAAAATCCATCAAAAATTTGCCGTCCTAAAAGTTCTCCCAAAAAAACGCAATTTGCCTTTTTGTTCATATCATCAAAGCGTTTTTTCAGTTTAAGCAGCAGATTTTCTTTTTGCTCTAACATTTCATAGTGCTCAAAATCTTCAAGGCAAACATTCGCCTTTCCATGAACAATGTCCGCACCAGATTTTTCTGCCGCAGCAAACAAATTTTTTAGTGCATTTTCTGGCAAAGTGTCGTCGCTGTCCACAAAAACAATATATTTTCCTTCCGCTTCATAAACTGCAGAACGTCGCGCTTCAACAAGTCCTTTATTTTTTTCGTGCTGAATAAATTTTATATTCAAGCGCTGATTTTTGTGATTTTTTTTAAAATCTTTTACAATTTTTTGTGCTGACATTGTGATTTTGTTGTTTTCAAATTTCGCTGATTTTACAAAACTTCCGTCGTCAACAACAATAATTTCTGTGCCTTCAAAATTTTGTGATGCAACACTTTCCAAACACGAAGCAAGTGATTTTTCTGTGCCAAAAACTGGAATACAAACGGAAACTTTTGGTGCTTTTTTTGTGAACATTTAAATCTGAAAATTTCCTCCGCATTTCAAAAATTTACTTTTACTTGACCGCTTTTAGTTAGTCACTAATATTTTCGTAAGTAAAACCAGAAACAGATGGCTTACTTGCAGAAATTTTTTCATTTTTTCGTTTTAAACTTTTAAGCAGAATATCAAATTCTACAAAACTGTCCTTGTTTATAACTGTTCCATTACTATTACTATCACTATCACTATTAGCTTCTAAATCAATTCCGTCATCGAGTATTACAAGTTTTCTTGGAACAACTGCCGCAAAATGTGTTGGACCGTAGAATTCTACCTTTCCTGATGATGTTGTTGGACCATAATATTTAATATTTTCACCTATATTCTTAGATGTTCCTCCCCAACCGTAAACTTTTGTGTCCTTTGATGATGTATTAATTTCAATCAATGCACCACGGCTTAAAACCACAGAAAAATTATCCTCTTTCTTCAATATACTAGTGTCAATAGATTTTGATGCTTCCCGAACAAGAACATAAAGATTTTCAGTTTTGTTTCCAAGTCCGTCGCCAAGTTGCATATCAGTTATTGAAATTTCGCCATCATTATGCAATTTTTCGTTGTAATCAGTTAAACTCTCTGTACATGAAGCAATCTTGGTAAAATCATCGCTATTAATTTGATCAGTCGCTATATTCTCAAAGTCTATGGTTGTAGAGTAAATATTACAATCGTTTCCAGCAACATAAAGATTATTGCCGTTAATAGCAATTTGCATTGGCACAACATTCACAGGTGTTCCATCTGGAGTACTAGAATTAATTATAATAGTCTTAAAAAAAGCAATGGTTTCGTTGCCATTTGAAGCGTACAAAGTACCACTCATTGGAGTTTTTATATAATTTTGCCCCTCATATGTATATTTTACAAAAAGCATATACAAATAACCATCTGCGTAATAAATATCCTGCAATTCAAGCTCATTTATATCAATACTAGAACTAGATAAATCTACAAATTCCTCTTTTTTTGCAGCAGTATACATTTTTTTTTCATCGTCCATTGAATATTTATAAAACGACAGTTCATTATTCTCATTAAATTCTGGCACATACAAATTACGGTCAGAATCAAAAGTATAAATCGGGCTAGTTTCAGATGAAGGGCTGTAATTAGAAATAGATTCACCGTCCAAAAGTTTTATGTCTGTATAATCTTTAATTTGTTTTAAAGCATAATATTGAGAAATTTGGTTAATACTATCAAAGTAAACCGCCGTTTTAATGTCATTTTCGTTGTCCTGGATTAACTTAACGTCAAGCACATTTTCGTTTTCTGCAAGCGTTAAAGAATATGCTTTTTCAGTTTTGTATTCACAAACATTATCTAAATAAATATTTACATCAACTTTTAACTTTTGCCCAACTCTCAAATTGCCAATAACAAATTTTTGAGTTTCGCCTAAAGAATCTTCTTTAATTGTATATTCTTTTTCGTTAACATAATCATAATCATCGCTAAGACGGATTTTTAAAGTCCACTGTCCACTTTTGTCATTTGTAATTTCACGAACAAATTTTGAAGGTAAAGAAAGTGAAATTACAGTTGAAGATGAATTTTGAAAAGAAGAACAAGAAAAAAACGCAAAAGAAATTAAACTTAGCGCAAGAAAAATAAAAGATTTTTTCATAATAATTCTCCAATAATTTTTTGTGAAAAACTTCTTAAAATATTACTTAAATAAGAATAAAGCTTGTCTATAAAGAATAAAACCAGTGGTTAAGTCTGCGTTCTGCACTTATTAGACAACAACTTTGCCACAAATCCTTTAAAATTATTACGCAAAATTTTCAACTTTTCAATTAAAAAAACTTAAACTTATAAGTCTAAGAAAATTCTTAAATTTCAAAGCAAATACTTGACATTATTAAAAATTTTAAATTCCATGCCGCAAGCGCCAATCAATAGTTTTACGCAAATAATCAACATATTCTGCATCTTTACACATTGTCTTGCTTGGAGAATTTGAAAGTTTTGCAACAGGTCCGTCATTACATTCAGAAACCTTCATCACAATATTTAATGGCGGAACGTCCGTGTCATTTGCAATGTAAGTTCCAATTCCAAACGCAACCTTAATTCTGTCTTTAAAATAATCATAAAGTTTACTGGCACGCTCAAAATCAAGACTGTCGCTAAAAAGCAAGGTTTTATTTTTTGGATTTACGCGCTCATCGTGATATTTATTGTAAAATTTTTCATAATGATGAATCCACTGTTCGCCCCACTCGTAAGGGTCGCCAGAATCATGCCGCACGCCAGAAAAGCAAATCGAAAAAGTGTAGCCCATATCCAAATGCGTACTTTCATCACCAATCGTATCAGTAAGATAAGTTCCGTTAAGAACGCCATATTCCTTTGTCCATGCATCCATCGCAAGTTTATTTGAATATGCCGGGTTATACATTGGATTGCCCTGCCCTACGCACATAATAAATTCATGCGCCATAGTTCCAACCGGCACAACATTATATTTTTTTGCCAAAAAAACGTTAGAAGTCCCAATAAATTTTGAATCATTATATTGAAGATTATTTTCGCACAAAGTTTTAACCGCCAAATCCTGCGCTTCGGCACTTAAACGCCGTCGTAAACCAAATTCACTAAAAATTCCAAGATTATATTTTCCAGAAATCAGCCATGCCTTTTTTTCTTCAAGTTTTCGCTTGTATTGAACAAAAAGTTCATCATAATCGTAAGTCATTCTAAAATAAACTTCGTTGATAATTGCAAGAACTGGAATTTCATACATTGAAGTGTTCAGCCAGGTTCCGCGCGCTTCCAGACTAAAACCACAATCAGCGGCAGTTCCAATTTCAAAATCTTCATAACGTGCATTCCACAAACGCAAATAATCAATGTAATCTTCGTGCAACCATTCAATTTTTGAAAGATAATTCAGTTCATCTTCGGTAAACTTTAAACTGCAATAATTTTTAATTTGAGATTTTATTTCTTCAACCATTTCCGCCGAAAATTTTACATCGCGATTTCTGCATTTAAACGTCCAGCAAGTTTTATAAGAAGGAAATTGATGATAAATCGCCTGCCCCATCGAAAATTTGTAAAGATCAGTTTCCAAAAGGCTGTTTATAATTTTGTGCAGTTTCATAAGATTTCTCCGCCAGATTTTTAGTTATAATTTTAATTATAATACTAAATTGCAAAAAACAAATCTGTTAATTCTGATTTTTTTGGAGCGAATTTTTCTGTTCATCACTTATCACGGTTGGTGAGCCCGTCGAACCACAACTCCGGCGGTTAATAAAAAAACAAACTAACGCTTATTGCAGTTTTAAGGGCTTTTCTGTGCTAAGAGCCCGCCCCAAACCAAACCCGCTTTTCAAGGTTACGGCTTTAGCCTCCATTGCTTCGCTTCGCTACGCAACTCGCTTCGCTCGCCTTTACAATCGGGGCTAAGTCCTCGAAGAATGGTGGTTGAATGTGTCAAAATCACAATTAAAACTCAAACTGTCAATTCATAATCCTATTCAAACGATTCAAATCATTTTTCAAAATTCTGCTTTTTTCAATTTGACCCAAAGCGTCTTCAAGAATTTTTTCGCTTCATAATAATTTCCTGCGTTAATAAAATTTACCGCACGATTGTGAACCTAAACTTCAAAATTATGCAAATAAACATTCCAAATCGAATTCTATTGAAAGTGTGTACTTGAGTTTATAAAATATTTTCTGAAAATCAAAAAGTAAAATTTA